>QWQJ01000029.1 GCA_003670865.1 Planctomycetota bacterium
CGTCTCGACTGCCTTGGCACTGTATTGACACGCTTTTTCAAACTCGCCCGCCTCGGCATAGCCGGCAGCCAGCGTGCTGACGATATGGGCTTCCTCCCAATTCGTTTTTTCGCACGCCTTAGTCGCCAGTTCAATGGCTCGTTTGCCATCGCGAATACCATCGTCTGGCGATGTGGCTAAAAGCCAGGCCAGATTATTGAGCACACCGGCATCCTCTGGCTTCAGTTCCAGCGCTTTTTCCAGATCTGCCAATGCTGCCTTATGGTCCCCAATCGAAATCTCCGCGTCACTTTTACCGCGTCGGCTGAGAAACTGCTTGTCATCGATTTCCAGCGAACGCGTAAAGCGTTTGATCGCTTCACGGGGCTGTTTGGCCGCAAGATAGAGCAGCCCCAATTGGCCGATCAGGAGTGGATCGTCACTATTTTTTGCCACGAGCCTACGAAAATCCCGAATAGCAGCCGGATAGTCGTCGCGATCGGCAGCAATCAGACCTCGCAATTCAATCGCCGCAGGATGGTCTGGAATTTTTTCCAAGACCGTCTCAATGTCGTTTTCCGCCTGTACGGTGTTGCCTGCCTGCTGTTGAATCCGAGCGCGGAGCACCAGCGGGATCGCATCGTCGGGATTGAGCTGGATGGCTTTGTCGAGGTCAGCAAGTGCTTGGGGTCGCTGCCCCCGCATGGCCAAGACACGGGCTCGCTGAAGCAGTGGCCCTGAGGCTTCTGGATCGATTTCAATCGCTTTGTCGAAAACTTCTTGGGCCTTCTCTAAGTTGTCGTCCATCATGTACGTCATGCCGAGTGCTTCTTGGAGCGAGGCATCCTCGGGATCATCCTCGATGGCTACAGCGAGATCATCTCGGGCTTTCTGGAAATCGTCGTTGAGCAGGTGGAACAGGCCTCGCGTGCGACGGACATCTTTATCGCGAGGAGCGAGTTCGACGGCTTTGTCATAATCGGCGGTTTGCTTGGCTTTATCATTTTCAAGATTGCCACGCACAATATGGGCCTGAGCCGATTGGAGATTATCATCGCCTACTAATTCGATGGCTGCATCGGCGGCTTTGCGTGCCCGATCGCGGTTGCCTCCGGGGAGTGATTCAAGCCTAGCCAGCATGAGTTGTGCTTCACCAAGCTTGGCATCGCGTTCCAGGGCTTCGTTGAGATCACGAAGGGCAAAGGATCGCATCTGCGGCCACCGTGGGTCGGGTGACTCTGCAGCGAACAACGCTTCCACCACCATGCCTGCCCGATCGATGAGCGTGCCTGTATAGAGGTTATCGGCAAACTGAGCCGCATCTTCAGACAGACCCTTCTTGGTAGCCCGCTTGCAGAGGTCGAGCACGGTGGCAAAGTCATCGAGTTCATTGGCAGCCAGTTTTGCATCGATGGCGGCATCCAGATCGGCTTGGCCGGGGCTCTCGACTTCCGCCGCGTCTGTTGCCAACGCATCTGCGTCGGCCGCAACCAGATGTGTCGGAAGAACCAGACTTGTTAGCAGTGTCAGCATGAAGAGAACGCAATAAGAGCGATACGAAATGGTCATCATGACGGTGCCTCTAGAAACGCGAGAAAAAAACTTTGAGAAAAGGCCTCGGGTTGGCCGGACGGGTGAGTCCCGGGCTGGACCAAATAATAGTATGCGACAATCCGCCGGGTTGATGCCATGCTAAAAAGCAAACGGAACCCCGAGACGGCCTTACGGCGGGCTCACAGCGGGGCTGGCAGATCGCGGCGGGCAAAAATGAATCCACCCGCCAAATAGCCGACAATTCCCAGTCCCAAGAGCACACCGTCGTAGCAGGCCAACAGTCGCCACGCCTCGGCTGTATTGCCCACTAGGCGTTGAGGCTCATAGGCATTGAGGATCGAGAGATACCCAACCCACCAGAGCGATGGACTCAGTCGTCCGATCAACTTGCACAGGATGGAAAAAACGTAAAAGCCGCAAAGAATTCCGATTGTGCGCCAGCGGTAGCTGTTGGCCGCCGAGACGCCGGCTGAAATACCTGCCACGCAGACCATTAACCCAAACACATTGGCTGCCGCCGGCAAAAATCGGAACGGATCGACTTTCCCCGCCCACGGTCCAATCGCGATCGCCGTCCAAACCGCCGCAAAAAGAACGCAACACAGCAAGGCCGCCCCAGCCGTTGTGGCGATCGCTTGCGTGGCAAACAACGCACTGCGTTTGACAGGTTGTGCGAGGACCATTTCCATCGTGCCGCGTTCGAGTTGGCCGGAGACGGCATCGCTGCCTCGCGTGATGCCCCAGACCGTGGCGGCCAGCACAATCACTGGGTCGACGAATGCTAGCGCCACACGACCGGCATGCGTGGCCACCTCAGCAAACGGCACGCCGGAAAGTTTTTGCCAGTCTTGAGGGATAGCGCGGAGCAGCACTTCCTGAAAAGCGGGCATCGGAATCTGCGAGGAGAGCCAAATATAAATCCAAGGGAAGGCACTCCACAGGGCGATGAGCGACAGCAAAAGTCCCCGCTGGTCTCCCCACGTTTTTTTCCACAGAGCCCCGTTCCAAAGCGAGTATTGTTTGAGTGGCATCATAATCCGTTTGCAGAGGAGTGGGGGGGTGCGCCAACCGATTGTTCACGTTGGAGCTGGGTGGCTGGGCGATGAAAACGATCGTACACCGCAGCCAGTCCGACCGGCTCGATGCGCACTTCCTCTAAGGGTAGCGTGGCCAACCATCCTAGAAGCGGCCCAAGAGAGTCGGTGGCTTCCAGCACGAAAGTTCCACGTTCAACTTCACGATTGGGACTAGCTTGTCTGCCCTCGGTGATTGTCAGTTGACTTTCCAGTGACGCAGGGATTTCGCCGAGCGGTCCAGTCAGGCGGGCGGTGATCCGATGGCAACGACGAAGATGATCGAGCGACTGTTGATGCACAAGAGAGCCCGATCGCAGGATCGCAACGCGGTCGCATGTCGATTCAACTTCTGAGAGCACATGTGATGAAAAGATCACCGTCCGACCAGCTGCGCGCGCTTCCAGCACAAGTTCCAGGACCTCCGCCCGGGCTGTCGGATCCAGATTGGCTGTCGGCTCGTCGAGGATGACCAGCGGAGACTCGGTTGCCAGTACCACCGCGAGGGCCAGCTTCTGCCGCATTCCCGTGCTCATGCGAGCCACTTGTCGAGAGCAGTCGAGATCTAGACGGCGGGCTACGCTGGCCGCCCGATCACGCCGACACTCCAGCCGTAGACCAGAAAAAAAATCGAGCACTCGGTTGCCGGTCATGCGGCGAAAAAGCCGCGATTCACCCGGCAGATAGGCCGTTTGTTCACGCACCGCCAGGGATTCGCTGACGCAATCAAAGCCCGCCACCTGAGCCGTCCCCGCTGTGGGCTGGATGTAGCCCAGCAAGATCCGCAAGAGCGTTGTTTTACCGGCTCCATTGGGGCCGAGCAGTCCAAAAATTTCACCTTTTTGCACGCCCATCGAGCAATTGTCGAGTGCCGCAAACGGCCCGTAGCGTTTTGAAAGGTGGTGGGTTTGAACAAGCATTAAAAAACCGGCGAAACTGATTGCACAAAGCAGTTGCAAGAGGATTATGGTCGCAGCGTGCCTGAGCGTATCGCACCACAACGGTCAGTATATCCATCCCACTCACATTGTCACCTTACGATCATCCTTCAGGGAGGAGAAAGTAATAGCCGGCCAGAGCGAAGCCGATGAGAGCCACAGCTTGACGGACGATGTTGGCTGGTAAACGGCGGGCAAGTATGGAACCGGCCCAACCGCCGAGAGCGGCACTTGCTGCCATGATTGCCACATGCAGCCACGAGACGCTGTAGGCATCACTGAATCCAGCGAGCGGAATGAGTGAGCCAACAGCAAAGAAAAGAGCTGCCGTGCCATTGATGAGCATGCCTAAAACATTTTTGACTGCATTGACTTTATGAATATCCCCTATCTGAAAGCTGCCCAGCATGGCCAGCATAAGAATGCCAATCCCGGCTCCAAAATAACCCCCGTACACAGCCACTAAAAATTGCAGCCCGCAAGCCATGGCCAGCCCACCTGATGGTGGAGCAGCCTCTATCCCGCATCGACTCGCCGTGAAGCGAGCTATCCGGGGCTGAATCGCAAACAGAATTGCAGCTGTCAAAATCAACCACGGCACGAGCGTATCAAACCAGTGGGCGGGCACCAGAATCAGAAGCACCGATCCACAAAGCGCGCCAGCAACGCTGGGCACAAGCAGCCAACGAGTCCACAAGGATTGTCCGGTGCGCTCGCCACGGTAAGCCCAGGCGGCCAGAATTGCCCCCGGCCACAGACCGATTGTGCTGGTGGCGTTCGCGGTGATGAGTTGTGTCGGACCAGCCGGCAGAATCGCCGCTAGGACAGGAAATGTCAGGATCGTACCGCCGCCGGCCACAGAATTGACCACCGCCGCGAGGGCCGTAACCAAGGCCAAAATAAAGAGTGGCCAAAGCCCTGACAAACCGGGCGACGCACTCAGCAAAAATCCGTCGCTCATGGCGCCGCCGGCGGAATCGCAGGTTTCTTTGGGGCGGGCTGTGCGGCCGCTGGGGCCGTCTGCTTGGGCGCGGCTGGTGCTGCCGGCTGGAGAATCGGAGCTGGCCCAACTGCCGCTGGCCTTGGCACGGGCTGGGCAGCGGCCGCAGGCAAGGGCTCATCGGAGTATGTGCCTGTGCCGCAGTCAATCAACAGATAACCCGCCCAAAAAAAAGGGTGTCTGGCGTCAATAATCTCTGCTTTGGGAGTTTGTTTGATGCGGGGTTCACGGGTGAGGTCGGGCGTTTCGGCAGTGACGATATCGACGGCACGATGCCAACTTTCAGGTGCTACGGGGGAACCATTGGCTGGTTTGAGAGCGCCGACAGGAGCACAAAGATCCCGCAAAAACTCGTCCATAAGATCGATGCCCACCTTCCCACCCACCCGCCAGCGACTCAAGAGTGCGGTCTGGGCGCCGGCAGCTAGAAGATCAGTCGCGGCGAAAAAAATATCGTCGCCCGGTCTGGCAGGCAGCTTTGCCAACCCGCCGGCCATGGCCGTCTGCCACCCCGGAAGTACAACTCTCTGCGGCCGCTTGTAAGGTGGAGCGAGCCAGTCGCCAAAGGTCACGCCTCCCTTGCCATTGAGCGGCAAAACCAGCGGTCTGGATCGATTCGGTTCGTCAAAAGCGAGTTCTTCAAAAATCACAAGCGTGTCATAGAGCGATGCAACCAGTGGCGTGGCCACGCCGCCAGCCAGTGGGGTCAGCGGCATGGCATGGGGCAGCGATGCTCTGATTCGAGCGGTTGTTTCTTGGGCAATCTCTGGGCGGTCGCCCCGGAACATTTTTCCCGCATAGACGCCAACCAAACCGCTGTCCCGCGACTTCTCAAAACGTGACACAACTAGGCTGCGAGTTGGGCAGTACCGAATCTGGCACGCATCGCGCAGCAGGACTCGATCGTCAAGAAGTGCTTGAGCATCTGCTGCCCCTCGCCCAGAGCCCACCGGTAACAGTTCAAACGGCAGATACCAGAGCAGGCCATCAGGCACGATTATTAATTCATCTACGCCGTCGCCGAGCACTACCTTTGAATTCTCAAAGAGCAAGTGCTCAATCCGTGCGGCGACGGCCCGCCATTCTGTCTCCATCAAACGATCGGCCGACACCGGCGTAACCGGATCGAAGATACCGATTGACTTCACAAGCGTGGCAATCTCCTTGGCCAGCACGGCAGACTGGCGCACCTGCCAGATTGCTGCACGATCGTGCGATTCAAGTGCGGCCCACAAGCCGCTGGCCGTCCAGTGAAACGAGAGAATCAACTGCTTGGGCACCAGTCGCCGGCGAATCTCAACGGCCGCTGTGAGAGGCGGAAAATCGATCTGCGATGGATCACGACTGGCCGAAATATCGGCCACCAGTTGGCTCAAACGTTCGGCGAGTTGGCCATACTCACGCCACTGGACCGGTTCCCCGGGCAAAGCAGCACCGGCGTCTTGAGCGGCTCGGGCCAATAACGCAGCGGTCAACGAGGTTCTTACACGCGTTAATTTGTCAAGCACAACGGCTAACTCCGGATGCTTGGCCAGAATTTCTGCGCGGCGGGCGGCTGCGGCCCGAGGCTGTGTATTGGGATCGGCTTGGAGCAGGGTTTCAATTCCAGTGCGCCGACCGCCCAGCGGCTCGGACGACAGCCAGCGGCTGCGAATCAGCGATTCGGCTGCGTTGAGTGTGGCGTCGTTGCCGCGGCGTGAGGCAGCGATCATCCATGCGTCAAACGCATCGCTGCGATGGGCTGTGATTCTGGCCAGTGTGCCGATTGGATCGGCGGCAAAGTCCCGCGGGCTAGGATCACCAAGAAGTCGTGCAAAGAGGGCGTCCGCCTGCCGATCGGAGATAGCGCTTGAGCCTGCCAGGACAAGTTCAACGAGTCGTACAGTCTGAAAGAGCCGGGGCGTGCGGGGGCGAGCGATCGTGAGCGCACGAGCTAGGTCCTTGTCGCCGGCCACGATGTCTCCTGTTTTAAAAGCAGCCAGTGCTGCAGCGTAAGCCGCCTGGGCTCCTAAGGATCCACGGCCCATGTCCCCGCGTAGAAACCGGCCATCAATTTCGTCAAGGATTTTGGCCGCTCCGCGCGCGTTGCCTACGATCGCCAGTGACTCTGCCTGCATTGCCAAGAGACTGGCCCTAAGGGCTGGTAGGTTCACTCGTGCCCATTCTGTTCCAGCCGAAATCGAGGGAGGTATGCCGCGTGATCCAGCCACAACATGGCTGGTGAAAGCCAGTCGAAAGGCTTCTTCTAGGGCTCTGGCGTCGCCGTAGTCAGCTGCGGTGTACGTGGCCTCCTCAAAAAGTTTGGCAGCAGCAGCAGGTTGGTCGCTGTCTAGGGCGATGCGACCCAGCACGATCAGTCCCCAGGACGTGAGCGGATGGTCAAACTGATTGCCGACCAGCAGGCCACGATTGAGCAGCGGCAGAGCCTGATCAGATTTGCCTTGCGCCCAGTACGCTGTGCCCAGCGCGATGTCGATCCACGACTGGGAGTAGTGGTTGGGCGGAGCAGGCCGGCGACTGAGCGCTTTGGTGGCTTCGTCGAGCGATGCACCATCACGGGAGAGTTCTCCTAAAATTTCTGTGCGGCGATAGATGGCGATGACCAACGACCGCATAATCTCCTGCGGTCGAACCGGATACAAAACTGGCGCTGAGAGAATGCCGCCCTTTTGTAAAACCTGTTGTGGATCGCCGCCTCCTCGACGAATTGACATTGTATCGGGGATAGAGGCAGGAGTCGTGTTGCGTCGCGATTGACCCCATTTGGCAACGCGTGGCTGGGCTAGGGGTCGTAAGGGCTGTGGCGGAAATTGCACGGCCAGAAGCCAGTCTGCGTGAACGGCCGAGAGCAGCAAAGCCTCGTCGTAGGCAGCCACAGCCCGACGAAAATCTCCGAGTTCATAGTGGCATTCCCCGACGGCAGCGGCGGCGGCGATTGAATCGATCCAACGCTGTGCCCCCGCCTTGACGCTGCCCTGATATTCCTCGGAGGCGATTTGCAAAGCGGCCGTGAAGTCGCCACTGGCAAGCGTTAAGAGGGCTAGATCGTAGCCAGCCGTAGGCACGGTTTGACCACCTCCGGGGGCACCTAAGCCCGGGGGTAAGACAATTTGCGCTGAGCTAGCGGAGAGCATCAAGGAGGCCAGTAACCCAGCCGAAACGGCGAGGCCACAGATTTGCGTTACGCACGGGGGCAGTGGGCTCATGACAATAGTGTTACACAATGGCAAAGATTACAGCGGATTAAGGCTGTTTTTCTCTCAAATAAAGGGCAACCTGGGCCACTCGCAGTTGTGGGATCTTCAGAGGGATCGATCATCACATTGGGCAAGACTGGCAAGAAGCCGGTCTGTTAGAGGGAAAATAGGATTTGATTGTATCGGTTTTTCTAAGTTTGCTGGTTGTAACGGTCGATACATGAAGTGGCTCTACAAAATGGTTCGTGATGGCGAGACTCGAGCCAGCAAAATTTCTTGACCGATTGCCAGACCTGTTTGGAAAACGTTCCATGAGCAAACAAATATTGACCGTGCGAGGCGAACAGTCACTTCAGCGAGCAGGTCTGCACGGAGCGCTGCTTTTTGCCTGTCTGATGGGTGTGTTTTCATTGACCGGCTGCCAGGTCGATGTTGGAGGCCAGACACTGCCGAGTCCCTACTATTTACAGGACGACATCCAATACTTCCCTGCCGGCCCAGAATTTAAGCTCTCAAAAGAGGCGGCTGCCTTGAAGGCGTACAAGAAGGAACTCGCGGAAGACGAGAGCAAGAAGTGAGCTGCTGCGCGATTTTGTGATGCGTCTGACATCCCGCAGTGCTCTGGTCTGGGATCGAGTCACTCAGACTGCGTGGGTGGAACCGGCACGGTATTGACAGTGTGTTTGCAGCCAACGGATATTCTTGGAAGAAGAATCATCTGCGTTTGGATTGCTGACCCCGCTCACCTTCGTGCATAAAAAGGCTACCCCAATGTTTTCTCGACTAGTATGGCGATTGTGTCTTGTTTTTTGCGCATCGTTACTTCTCACAAAACCCCTCTATGCGATCGCTCCGGCTCGTGCGCCCAGCACAACCGATCTGAAAGCGGCCATCGATGCTGCGGCCATGGGGAACTATTTCGAGAGCCTCTCCAGTTGGCTCAGCGAGAAGGCCCAGACTGTTTCACAGGAGCCCGCGGAAACCACAATCAAGGAACTTTTCAAAGATCAGTCGCTTGCCGCCGCGCTCTGGCAACGAACTTTTTTGTATAAGTACGGGGTTGGAAATATTGAGGCTTTCATCAAAGCCGATTCAAGCAACAAAGAATTCTTGCTGTGGTTGATGCAAGACACCGAGGCCCTCGATCAGTTTCTGCTCGGTGCTGCGCCGATTGGACTTAGGCAGCGGGAGGACAATAGCTTTGGTATTCCCGTGAACGCACTCACGATCTGGAAGCAGATTTACGATGCTGATCCCGCGGCAAAGAAGGGCCTGCTTTTAAAACTGGCGATGGCGACTGCCCTGAATCCACCCGGCACAGGCTGTAGAGGTGCTGGTCAGCCGGAAAAACAGGAGGAGCCTCTGGATCGGTATCTGCACTTTAAGGAGGCCCACGCGAAAAAAGAACTTGTGCCGAGCTTCGATGATC
The DNA here is from genome assembly GCA_003670865.1 of Planctomycetota bacterium. Classification (GTDB taxonomy): domain Bacteria; phylum Planctomycetota; class Planctomycetia; order Pirellulales; family UBA1268; genus BAIKAL-G1-2R. The sequence continues at coordinate 9,171 of QWQJ01000029.1, forward strand.
TGGCCGTCTGGGAATTACGGCACGTCACTTGTTCAATGGCCTCACATGCGGATATGTCGTGGGGACGGGAGATGGTCAACACTTGGAATCCGGAGTTTAAGAAAAACGAAGGTATTGTAGACACGACATCGCAAGTCTGGCGGAGAAATTCGCCAATCTCACACGCCAATTCGTATAAAAATGTAATGGCAGGGGGGGGCAAGTGCGGGCCGCGATCGTCGTGGTCGGTTTTTATTTGTCAGGCCTGGGGTGTTCCAGCCACCGGAGTAGGCCAGCCAGCCCATGCGTGCGTTGCCTATCGCAAGCCCGACGGCGTTTGGTCGACTGCGTATGGTCGAAGCTGGGCAGCGTCTAAATTATTGGGGTTGTCGGGTGACGAGTTTGTGGCAGGCATGTTTGCTGAACTGCAGCCCAAACGCTTTGCACTGGTTGAACACATGCGTTGGTTGGCATTGGTTCTTCCAGCCGCCGATCAGGGACCGCTGCTAGAATTGGCCAAAACAATCTCGAAGGCTCCGGCAGACTCTAGCGACACTCGTGAAAAGACAGCGGTGAGTGTCGCGGCTCTATCAGCTCAACCGACAACCGCCGTTCCACCGACATTTTCTCCGCACAACGGGCTGTTCCATATTGATGCCGGGTCGTACTTTGACAACGGCGGTTGCGCTGTTTTTGGCGGTCATCCCGGTGTCGGGGTTTCTGAGAGCTACCCGCAAGGCAGCGGAAAACAAATTCATTTTGCAGCCAACATGGGTTCGGTATGGGCAGGCTATAAAATCAAGGTGCCCAAGACGGGCGTCTATGAATTAGTGGCAAAAATTGCCACTGTAAACTTTGACCAAGGCATATTGGTGCGGTCCTATGGCGCCATGTATCCGGTGAAGAGTTCCACGGCGTCTGCTGTTTATAAAAATATGGTCAAAGATCTGGGCTCTCAACAGGCCGTTGACTCAAACCCGAGCACGCGATGGGCGGTCAACGAGGGTGTTGATCAAGCCAGTTTAGAAATCGATCTAGGAGAGCCCAAGCCGATCAGCACCTGCATGATAGATGAGCGATTCTTTAACCGCGTCTCAAAATTTAAGGTGGAATACAAGGCCGGAGACGAATGGAAACTGCTCTTTGAAGACACCAACATGGGGATTGCCTACGAGAAAGATTTTCCTTCTGTCACCGCTCAGTATGTGCGACTCACGACACTTGATTGCCGCGAGCGAGGCGGCCCAACGATCTGGGATTTTAGCGTGGGCGAGACGAAGAATGGCGCCGCTTGGATCAACCTGCCGTGCACCTATGGCTTGTGGGAGAATACAAAGCCCGCCGACATTCACTTGGTTGAGGGGGAGCAGACGATTTGGTTCTTCGCCCCATTTCAGCGAGGAATCACGCTTAAGTCATTCGATTTAAAGGCCAAACAGTCTGCTGGAACAATCACCGCTAAAACTCCGCTGCCGGTTCAAGATCTGCCATCAACGCAATTGAAGGATGCCACAGGCGAAGACCCAGAATGATATGACCGATCCTTTGCCCCGAATCGCTCAGTTCACCGATGAACTCGCTCGCGAACGTAATCGCGAGGCGGCGGATCGAACGCTTTTGGCGTGGATTCGCACCAGCCTAGCCATGATCAGCATGGGCTTTGGGATTGAACGACTCGGGCAAGCAGCTCTCCATTTTGACAACCACGTGAACGGATTTTCCCCAGTGAAAACTCGGCTCTTTGGTGCTGCCATGATTGCTCTAGGAATCGTTGCCACGCTGGCTGGTATGTCGGAGCATCGCGGCACGTTGGGGTCAATCAGGAGCGACGACTATCGTTACAAAGATCGGCCCCCGATCGCACGGTATATGGGTCTGGGGCTCGTGCTTGTGGGCGCAGTCGCACTGGTTTTGGTGCTGATCGATTTTTAGTCGGCGGAGATCCTTCCCATGGTTTGGTTGCATGTCTACGACCCGCTGGGGTCGCCGCTGCTCTCGACACTTGTGGCGATGCTACCGCTGGTCGTACTGCTGGGATTGTTGGCCGCTGCCGGTTGGTCGGCGCAGTGGGCTGCCGTCGCTGGGCTGGCGACAGCGTTTGTGATTGCCGTTGGAATCGTTGGAATGCCGGCTGATGCGGCCATTGCCGCTGCGCTCTATGGTGCAGCGTTTGGCCTCTTTCCGATTGGCTGGATCATTCTCGGCGCGATGTTTCTCTACAGTTTGTCTGTTGAAGCCGGCAGCCTGGAAATCATCAAGCGATCTGTCATCCGACTTTCCCCCGATCATCGCGTACAGGCTCTGCTGATAGCGTTTTCATTTGGTGCATTCCTGGAGGGCGCTGCCGGATTCGGCGCTCCGGTGGCGATCTCGGCGGCGCTGCTCACAGGCGCGGGCTTTCCACCGCTAGAGGCTGCCTGCCTCTCGCTGATGGCCAACACAGCGCCTGTGGCCTTTGGGGCTCTGGGCACGCCGATCATTACGCTGGCAAAAGTCACTGGTCTCGACGAGCAGGCGATCTCAGCAATGGCCGGCAGGCAGCTCCCTTTTTTCTCACTGATTGTGCCTGCGTGGATGGTCTGCACGATGGCTGGTTGGCGTGGACTCATGGGCGTCTGGCCGGCGGTGCTTGTCTGCGGTGCATCATTTGCGATCGTGCAAGCATGGATGGCTAACGCTGTTGGTCCCGCGCTTGTCGATGTGGTTGGCGGCGTGGCAAGCCTAGTGATCTTGGCCGTATTCCTGCGGAGATGGCAGCCTCAGACAGTGTGGCGTTTTGGCGAGAGCCCTTCGCAGTCACGCACTTCGATTCCAACTCCTGATGAACACGACTCCGTCCAGGCTGTGGCCTGGGCCTGGATGCCGTGGGTCTTTTTGTCGGCGGCTGTTTTTCTCTGGGGATTGCCGCCTGTCAAAGCGGTCTTAGAGGGTCGATCGGCAGTGGCATCCACTCAATCTCCATTTTTTACCCAGCGTTTTGTCGCTGCAGAATTTTCCGTGCCACGGCTCGACGGTCGAGTGGCCAAGGTACCCCCTGCCACTGCTGGGCCATTGGAAGTTGAGCCAGCCATCTACCGACTGAACTGGCTTTCTGCAGCCGGCACAGCCATCTTTCTGGCAGGCATGATTGCGGTGCCGTGGCTGAGGATTTCCTGGCGGCGGGCAGGGGCGATCTGGTGTGCCAATCTCGTTCGACTGACGGCCTCGCTTGTCACAATCGCGGCGATGCTAGCGCTGGCGTTTGTGACTCGTTATTCCGGCACCGATGTCACGCTCGGCTTGGCAATGACGCACTCGGGGGCGATGTATCCTTTTTTTGCAGCGATCTTAGGATGGCTCGGCGTTGCTTTGACGGGTTCTGATACATCCAGCAATGCGATGTTTGGCAGCTTGCAACGCGTGACAGCCGAACAACTGGGCCTCAATCCTTTGCTCATTTGTACCGCCAACAGCACCGGTGGTGTGATGGGAAAAATGATCGACGCACAGAGCATTGTCGTTTCAGCAACGGCCACTGGTAGCGTCCGGCAGGAAGGTGCAATCTTGCGGCGGGTGTTTCCTCATAGCCTAGGCTTGGCTGCCCTCTTGGGTCTGCTCGTCTGGCTGCAGTCTGGTCCGCTGGCATGGATGGTGCCGCAGCCCTGATCCGAGTGACATTGGCTCTCATCTCCAGAGTGCGGCATGAGGCTTGGCCCAGAGGAGTTGAGCCTGAGCCACTTTTCGGCGACACTGCGGCCTATGAAAAAACGCACATTCGGTCGCACGTGTTGGCAGGTTTCCGAGGTTGGTTTTGGAGCCTGGGGGATTGGAGGCACCGCGTGGGGCGGTGCCAATGAAGCCGAGTCGATGGCCTCGCTTCACGCCGCTCTCGACTCAGGCACAAACTTTTTTGATACAGCGGATGTCTACGGAGACGGTCTGAGTGAGCGACTCATTGCGCGCTTGCGTAGGGAGCGGACAGAGTCCTTTTATGTCGCTACAAAAGCTGGCCGCCGCCTCTCTCCCCATACCGCCGCAGGCTATAGCGCCTTCAACCTCGGCGGATTCATCGAGCGCAGTTTGATGAATCTCCAAACCGACTGTCTCGATCTCATTCAGCTGCACTGCCCGCCGAGCGAGGTCTATTACCAGCCTGAGGTATTTGACATGCTCGATCGGTTTGTAAAAGAGGGAAAAATTCGATGGTACGGCGTCAGTGTTGAAAAAGTTGAGGAGGCGATGAAGGCGATTGAGTATCCAGGGGTGCAGTCGGTGCAAATCATTTTCAATGCATTTCGTTTGCGGCCGGCAGAACTGTTTTTCAAAGAGGCCCAGAAAAGACTAGTCGGCGTGATCGCTCGCGTGCCTTTAGCAAGCGGAATGCTCAGCGGAAAGTTTGCTGGCACGACTGAGTTTCCACAGGCCGATCACCGTCATTTTAACCGGGACGGTGCTGGCTTTGACCGTGGCGAAACTTTTTCTGGCGTCGATTACCAAACGGGCCTAGCCGCCGTTGAACGCCTGCGACTGCTTGTGCCAGCAGGCATCACACTGGCCCAGTTTGCCCTTCAGTGGATTCTCTCCTTCGAGGCTGTCAGTTGTGTGATCCCTGGTGCAAAGCGGCCGGAGCAAGTGGCCGAAAACGCTCACGCAGCCGATCTGCCACCTCTCGATGCAGCTACGTTGGAGGCCGTTCAACAGATCTATGACGCCACAATCCGACCGCTGGTACATCAGCGATGGTAAGCGATCACCAGAACGCGTTGTTAGGCAAGAATCCCCTTGACAACGTGGCCGTGCACATCGGTCAGACGAAACTGGCGGCCTTGATAGCGAAATGTCAGCTTGGTGTGGTCGATGCCAACTAGGTGCATGATGGTGGCCTGCATGTCGTGAATGTGCACGGGGTTGGAGGTAATGTTCCACGCGAAATCGTCCGTTGACCCGTAGACGTGGCCTTGCTTCACCCCGCCGCCGGCCAGCCACCATGAATACGCTTTGCCAAAATGATCGCGTCCATTGGGCTTCGATGCGTTGCCTTGCCCAAACGGCGTGCGGCCGAATTCCCCTCCCCACGCCACAAGAGTGTCCGACAGCATGCCCCGTTCTTTAAGATCCTGCACGAGGGCCGCCGAAGGGGCGTCTGTGTCGCGGCACTGACCCTCGAGTTGTGTGAAGAGATTGTTATGTTGATCCCAGCCAGCATGCATCAACTGCACAAACCGCGTGCCGCGTTCGAGCAATCGCCTCGCGATCAAACAGTTGTAAGCAAAGCTGCCCTTCAGATGCACATCGGGACCGTAGCGATCGAGCACATGCTTGGGCTCACTGGAAAAATCAACGAGATCGGGCACGCTCTCCTGCATGCGATAGGCCATTTCATACTGTGCAATTCGGGTGTCGATCTCAGGATCGCCGTAGTCGGCTAAATGCGCTGCATTCATCGCCGCGATGTCGTCGAGCAAGGCTCGTCGTACCGTGCGGCTCATGCCCGGAGGATTGGCTAAGTAAGGAACCGGGTCGCCGGTGTTGCGAAAACGCACGCCCTGAAATCGGCTGGGCAGAAAACCGCTCCCCCAGTAATAGTCAAAGAAGAGTTGACCGCAGGTCTTCCCCTTGTCGGAGGAGGTCATGGCAACGAAGGCCGGCAGATCATCGGTCTCACTGCCCAGTCCATAGTTCATCCATGCCCCCATGCTTGGACGTCCCGGCACCTGCGCACCGGTCATAAAAAATGTCACACCCGGCGCATGATTGACAGCCTCCGTGTGCATGCTGCGGACGAGACAGATCTCGTCTGCGATGCCACCGATTTTGGGCAGCATCTCGCTCATTTCAATCCCGGCCGCGCCATATTTTTTATAGGGCTTGATGGGGGGCACAATCGGCCACTTGTTGTAATCGCTCGACATTGTCGAGAGACGTGTTGACCCCCGCACGCTTTCGGGAATGTCTTGGCCACCACGGCTGATCAACGCCTCCTTGGGGTCAAAGAGATCAACATGCGACGGCCCGCCTCCCTGCCAAAGCATCACCACTCGCTTGGCCGTTGCTGCGTGATGGGGCAGGCCGGGCAAGCCAGGCATCCCGGTAGAGGCGAGAGCCTCCCGGTTGAAGAGCGAGGCTAGCGCTACCGCACCGAGACCTGTGGCAGCCGATCCAAACAGTTGCCGCCGTGTCACGCGGAGCATATTGTCGTGGTGCAGTTGGTGCATAAAAAATTAATTCCTTGTGGGCTAAGGAATCCCAGCCATGATCTTTGATTGATTATGTCGGATTCAATTATTCTCGGGTCAAGGCCTCGTCGAGGTTGAGAATTGCCAGGCAGACTCCAGCGATCGCGGCATGTTCGGCCACGTCAAGTTGTTCGTTGCGTGGGCTCTCACCCGCGCTGATAATCTGCGTGGCAGCCTCGCGATCGGCTCGGTAGGCTGCTAACTGCCGCTGGTGCATGCGATTCAGGGCCGACAGATCGGCATCGGTCGGGCGGCGGCCAAGAACGCGACGAAATGCATAAGTCAGTTGGTCGTTGAGATCGACTGCGGACAGCAGGCTTTTTTCAGCCAGAACGCGGGCTGCCTCCACCCAGGTCGGATCATTGAGGGTTGCCAAGGCGTGCAGCGGTGTACTGGTGCGGCCAGATCGCACGCTGCATGTCTGGCGACTTGGCGTGTCGAACATGTTGGTCGGGCTGACGGTCCGTCGCCAAAATGTGTAGAGACTGCGACGGTAAAGATCGTCCCCATGAGAAGCAGGATAGGTAAAATCGCGTTCCTTTGTGATGGCCAACGACTCCCAGACTTGATCGGGCTGATAGGGATAGACCGGCCGCCCGCCAATCCGACGGTGGAGTAGGCCGCTAGCAGTCAGCGCCACATCACGAAGCACCATGGCGGGCATGCGGAATCGACTGGCCCGACCAAAGAGTAGGTTTTCAGGATCCTTTGCCAGTAGCTGGGGCGTGATTTTGCTGGATTGACGATACGTTGAACTGGTCACGATCAAGCGGTGCATCTGTTTTTGACTCCAGCCCCGATCACGAAACTCAACAGCCAACCAATCGAGTAACGCCATCTGTGGCGGGTAATCGCTCTGGACGCCCATGTCCTCCACAGTCTTGACAATTCCAGAGCCAAAAAAATACTGCCACATTCGGTTCACCTGAACTCGAGCCGTCAAGGGATGTTCTGAGGCAAAGAGCCAGCGGGCGAAGCTCAGTCGGTTTGCAGGAACGCCTTCCGGTAAGGGCGGTAAAAAAGCCGGCGGTGCAAACACGAGCGTCTCTCCTAACGGTGAGAGGTAGTCGCCACGGTTTAAAATTTTGGTTGCTCGCGGCTTGTCGTCGTTCATCACCATCACGCAGGGAATCTGATCTCGCTTGTAGTTGTCGAGCTGCTGCTTGAGCGACTTATGTTTTTCTAAGACCGGCTTGCTGAGGATGCTCTCCTTCACTTTTTCGTTAAAGTGCTTCTGTAATTCGGGCTCAAGCGTTTTTTTTTCATCCTCTGTTTGTTCTGATTCGGGCGTGAGCAGGATCGCTGCCAAGGCCTCAGAGAGGCCATGTCCTTCCGAAAGTTTTCCATCGACAAGGAGGCCGGCACGCCAGCCAAGAAATGCTGCACCCACTAAGACCTGCGGGTCAGTTGACTTGAGTTGTAACTCGAGCTCAGCAATCTTCGCGACGTGCTCGGCGGTCGGAACCTCAAGGTAGGGGGGTGCAAGGCGGATTCGCTCCGAACGCCTGTCGGGCATGTTGCCCGTTTCGGAAACTCGATTGAAGGCATCGAGTAGTGAATAATAATCGCGCTGAGTCAGCGGATCGTATTTGTGGTCGTGGCACTGCGCGCAGGCCATCGTGAGGCCCAGCCACGTTGTGCTCGTTGTATCGACGCGGTCAAAGAGAATCACATTTCGTTGCTCTTCAGGAATCGCGCCCCCTTCCCCATTCAAAAGATGGTTGCGATTGAAGCCACTGGCAATTTTTTGATCGATAGTGGCATCTGGAAGCAGGTCTCCGGCGAGTTGCTCGATTGAAAACTGGTCAAATGGCATATTGGCATTGAGGGACTTTACGACCCAATCCCGCCAGACCCACTGGCAGGTGTCGCCATCCTGCTGGAAGCCATTGGAGTCTGCGTAGCGCGCTGCATCGAGCCATGGAAGCGCAAGGCGCTCGCCGTAGTGCGGGCTTTCCAGAAGTCGATCAACAAGTTTTTCATAGGCCAGTGGATCGGGATCGCTGACAAATACATCGATTTCTTCCGGTGTGGGTGGCAGGCCAATCAGATCGGCGTGAAGCCTGCGGATGAGCGTGACGCGGTCGGCTTCCGGGGAAGGTTCCAGGCTGTGACTGTCAAGCCCAGCCAGAACGAATGTGTCGATCGGATTACGAACCCACTCCGGCCGTTTGACGCTCCCGAGAGGCGGCCGAACCGGCGCGATAAATGCCCAGTGCGGCCTATACTCAGCTCCCTGAACGATCCACCGTTCGAGAAGTTTTTTCTGGTCTACTGAAAGCCGTCGATTGGAATCGGGCGGCGGCATCAGCACATCGACATCGGTCGAGTGAATCCGCTCCAGAAGAACGCTGGCGCCCACATTTCCCGGCACAATTGCCTCAGCTCCAACGGCAGCCTCGCGAACGTCGAGGCGGAGATCCGCCTTTCGTTTTTGGGCGTCTTGTCCGTGGCAATAGAAGCAGTTTTCAGAAAGAATTGGACGGATATCGCGGTTGAAGTCGATGGGACTGTCCCCCGCCGCGTTTGCCGCAAAACCAAGTGAGAGCAGAGCACTAACCCCGAGCCAGCTTTTCAACTGCGGGTTTTTTATCGGCGTGTCGCATGGTGATCGATATCTCATCACCATTAAGAATAGCCTGTCACTGGCCCCAGAGAAACAGAACGATTGCTGCTGCACAGAACAGCTTGTTTGGTGTCTCGACAGGCCACTGGTGGCATGCGTCAGCGAGGGGGCCTGACGGTAACAATTGGGGCGAAAAATTAGGGTATCTCGCCCTGCTCCTCCACCGCCCAGAGATTGCGCTGCGAGGCAATGAAGAGCGTTTTGTTGGCGGCCACTGGCACAGACCAAAGAGGAGTGCCCAGCTTAATGTCAGCTAGGTGTTGCTTCTCTTTACCAGCAGCCAGCACGGTCAACCCCTTACGAGTGCCAATGTAAACCTTGCCATCGGCCACCATTGTCGATGACCAAATCTCCTCGCGAGTGTCGTGCATCCAGTACAGCCTGCCCGTGGCCGCATCGAGACAGTGAATCTTGCCGGCATGTTCTGCTGCATACACACATCCCTCCGCAACCGACACTGTCGAAAGCGTGCGCCCGATTCCTAGATACTGCCAGACGCGTCCGCTTTGCGTGATGTCGCCCTTACCGTCCAGAGCAATGCAGGAGAGTGATCCCCGACCAGGCCCGTGCAGCGGGTCTTGGCCAATCGCCAGAAAGATTTTTTTATCCACAACCACGGGTGATCCGATGATCTCACTCGGACTCACCAGCAGGCCATCGTTATCGAGTTGTCGTGGCCCGCCCCGCACCAGCGACCAGTAGTCGATCGGCATGCCACCGCGATCACGGAAGCCAGCAGGGTTACAATCAAATCGCCAAACCGCTTGGAGAATCTCCGGTCCATTTGTTGTAGCCGTCGTTGCGGCCAGTTTAAAGCCGTGGCAGCAGCCATCGCCGCCGCCGTAGACGATGATCTTGCCTGCTTGTGTCTCGGCGAGTGTCGGCGACGACCATTGACCGTGAAAAACATCAGCACTGATTCGCCCGTCGTCGCGAGCCAGCAATCGACCATTGCGTTTGTCGAGCACAATCAGCGACGGCGCCGTTGGCAAGACGACCTTGCCGTCGTACACACCATTGGCTGTGCCGACATAGAGTTGCTCGCCTACCACAAGCACGGCAGAGTTGGCGGCATCGTGCGGAAAAACAGGCAGGTCGCGGAGCATGTCGCACCGCCAAAGAATATCGGCGTCGGTGGGCCCTAATGAAACCGGCTCGGCTCCCTCAGCCAGTGAAAACCTAGCCTCGTCCTGAAAGGAGCCATCATTACCGTCGGCCAGTCCATCGGCATCGAGACAAAGCACCTCGCAGCGGTTGGTGACCAGATAGACTCGGTCGCCCTCGACGGTGGCGGTCGAGCAAATTCCTAGGTTCATGTCATCAAAGTCCTCGCTTACCTTCGAGCGATCGACCTCCAATCGTGGCACCACTAGTCGCCAGATCAGGCCGCCAGTCTTTTCATCGAGACAAAGCAACACGCCTCCACGAGTCGAGCGGAATCTCGGATCGTCGAGATCTTCGTCATTGGTACCGATAAAAACCCGTCCATTGGCGACAGTCGGCGCGGAATAATTTTCACTGCCGAGGCGGAAAATCCAGCGTACATTTTTGGACGACTCCAAATCAAAGCCCAGCCGGTCGCGTTTTTTCTTGCCCGGATAAAAAGCCGTCGGCAAATCAGTTTCGCCGGAAACCATGTTGCGATACTGGCTGCCGCCCCACTGCGGCCAATCCTCAGCCGAGGCGACTAGGACCCACGGGCAAAGGCAGCACGGCCAGAGGAGAACTGCTCTGAAAAGACTCGAGGAAAGCATCCAGCGATGGGTCTGATCTTGAGGCAGGAAAGAAAGACGATGATTCATAGCGCACTAGAGCATAGCTCACCGCTGACTGTGCGGTCGAACAAGCTTCAAAAGGGAAGCAAATGTGGAAAAATCCGCGTGTTTACAAATCGTGTGCGTCTTTCCGAAGAGATCTTTGTTTGTGGGCTAAACTCTGGCTATGTAGGGTTTTCTATGCAGTTTGACATTGTGATCATTGGCGCTGGCGCTGCCGGACTCTTTGCCGCGATATGGGCCGGCCGTACGGCCGTGGCCCAAGGTCATGCTCTCTCGATCGTGGCCATTGACGGGGCCAAAAAGCTCGGCGCGAAAATCCTCGTGGCTGGTGGCGGTCGCTGCAATGTGACCCACTGGCAAGTGAACGCGGCCGACTACGCGGGGAGTTCCTCACCGGCCATCCGCAATGTCCTGTCGCGTTTTAGCGCAGACGATACCGTTGCCTTCTTTGCCGCAGCTGGCGTCAAACTCAAACGCGAAGAAACTGGGAAGCTCTTTCCTGTTTCCGATTCAGCTCGCACGATCTTGGCGGCTCTGATTCAAGAGGCAACTCGTGCGAGTGCGCAATTGATTCATCCAGCCCGCGCTACAACAATCATTCGGGACGGTGATGGCTTTCTTGTCACAACCGACGCAAGGTTGTTTTGTGCGAAGAAAGTGATTCTCTGTAGCGGTGGTAAGTCGCTGCCAAAATCCGGCTCCGATGGTGGTGGCTACGCATTGGCCACGAGTCTCGGCCACTCGCTCACCGTGCCGCTGGTGCCAAGCCTGGTGCCGCTGGTGTTGCCGGAGGGCCACTGGATCCGCGAACTCTCGGGATTAACGCTCCCGGCCGAGGTGAGGCTTTGCTCTTCCAGTGGGAAGCGATTGATGGAGTGCGCAGGCAGCACGCTGTGCACCCACTTCGGTCTCTCGGGGCCCAGCATCCTTGACATCAGTCGCCATTGGCTCGTTGAGCAGCACAAGAATCTGGCGGCAGCAAAGCCGGCCGCAACGCTGGCACTCAACTGGCTGCCCGGGCAGTCGGCTGAGTCCCTTGAACGCATCATTCTGGCAACCCCGGGCCGCGGGGCACTCGCCATGCTTCGCGAATATCTACCCGATCGGCTGGCGCGAAAGCTTTGTGAACTTTCCGCGGCACCGACGCACGGCGACATTCCTCGGGAGGCTCGCCGTAAGCTCGTGGCACTTGTCACGGCTACACCGCTGGAGATTCAAGGAGATCGCGGTTTTACCATTGCAGAGGCTACTGCCGGCGGCGTGCCGCTGGGTGAAGTTCGCCTTGACACGCTGGAAAGCAGAGTCTGCCCCGGGCTTTTTTTTGCGGGTGAAATCTTGGATGTCGACGGCCGTATCGGCGGCTTCAATTTTCAGTGGGCGTGGGCCAGCGGTTTTGTGGCGGGCAGTGCTGCCTCGCACATGCTCTCGCGCGATGCAAAGACTTGATACCGGTAGGTTCCATTCCGCAGATCGATCGTTTTTTGGCCACCGGCGAGATTCGGAAGGTTTTCTTTGCGCTCCCCGAGGGGAAGCTGTCCCGCAGTCAGACTTGTTTGTGAGCAAGCGACTTCGCTTGAGCCCTTCTCGTTTGTTTTTAATGCCAGCTGACGGAGCATCTTGGAGAGACTGCCGATCACTTCCTCAACTTCAATGTCTCGTATCGACGCCACGCCCGCTGGCCAGACAGGGCCTGCTTGCGGTGAACGGGAAAGCCACTGTCGCAGTCGATCGATTGGGGATGTGCGAATCTTTGTCGAACGGATCACGATGGCCTCGGTTTGCCATGGGTGCCACTGATTGGGATCGGTTGGCCCAAACAGGGAGACGACCGGCACGCCAAACGATGCTGCTATGTGTCGCAAACCTGTATCGATGCTCAGGCAGAGGTCCATTCGAGAAAGGAGTGCCCCTGTTTGTCGCAGCGATAGCCCGGATGAATAGTCGTGTAGGTGCTTGGACACTTGCCATCCCACCATAGATCGAATGGTTTGATGCGTTTGATGGTCGTCCGGCCCACCGCAGAAAAAAATATCACAGCCGTGATCGTCCACAAGCGATTGGATCACCTCGGCCATGCGTTCCAGCGGCCACTGCCGGGAATTGTCGGTGGACTGCGGGGCAATAAAGACGCGGGGCCTTTCCGTGGGTGTGCTGGATAGCAGCATGTCGATCTGGGTAGCAAGTGTCTGCGAGACCCAGTTCTCGTTGTAACCGCTGTCGACTTCGATGCCGTCGGCCCGCAGGAGATCGAGAAACAATTCCACCTCGTGTCGATTGCGTCGCATTGGCACGGCACGAGTGAGCAGCACGCTGCGCATTTCCAGGGCAAAGCCCACACGATGGCGAATGCCAGCCCATGCCACAACCAACGCGCTTGAAAACGATCGCTTCAGCACATACGCCCGCGTGTAGTTCCGCGACCGAAGCCAGCGGGCAGTGGTAAAAAGATTGAAGAGCGATCGGGGCACGATGCCGCGAACCCTCTGCGGTCGTGTCCAAGTGATCAATGCATCTTTATAAGGGCAATCGGCCAGAACATCTCCGGAACGGGGTTCCACAAGCACATCGATCACTGCATTGGGAAAGCGGCGACGGAGATTTCTCAAAAACGGAATTGCCAGCACTGTGTCGCCGATGAAGCGATTACGGACGACGAGGATCCTCTCCGCAGGGGCCAAAACAGCAAGCGGGACAACAGGACTCGGAGTTTTTGCAGTCTGAAAAAAAGGCATGGGTTTTATGACCAGAGCCTATCAAGGGACCGCTAACGGGCAAATCCGACGAAGAAGCTAAAGAGTTGCTGGCTGTCTTGCTGGTCGTAGGCAACTGGAACGGCAAAGTCGAGCGCGATCGGGGCTGGGCCCATGGCTGGCAGGGTGATGCGCAGACCAACGCCAGGGGAAACCCGCATTTGTTTGATCGTCACATTAGACTCAACCGTACCGAAGTCGGTGAAGACGACTCCGCGGAGTGAGTCATCGGCGGTGATCGGAAAGAGATACTCAATCGTGTTGAGCCATTCAAACGGACCGCCGACAATGGCTCCATTTTGCCGAGGACTCGCCCCGCGAAACATGAAACCGCGAAGCGTGTTGTAGCCACCGGCAAAGAAGTTGTCGTAGGCCGGGGTATTGGGGCCAGTCATTCCCAAAACAGATCCAACAGACAGCACGTGGCGGCCCGAGCCATCGGGCCGTTCGTTTAAGAGAAAATACTGCCGCCCTTCAAGAATCCCCCGGGGATAGATCCATGTGCCAATGACTTGTTCAAACTCAAAAGTGGCCAGATGCCCCTGTGTGGGCATGAATGGACTGTCCCGCGTATCGTGAATAATCCCGCCGCTGAATCCGTAGACAGAGTTTGTACCCAGCATATTTTGAATGTCTGGGGCATAGACCCGCGGGTTAAAGATATCGACGCTCTCGCCACGGAACCCAGCATTGACTGACAGATCTGGTGCAAAAGCAAATTGATATCCAAGGCCAACGCGGCCACCCACGCGACCCTCGGCCCAGTCGTAAAAATACCGCGTGTAATAGGAAGCGCTGGTCGAGAGGCCAATTCGAGTGTCAAAAAGATAGGGTTCTTGAAATGTGGCTGTGTAACGCTGCAACTGTGTGCCTGGGGCCGCCTCGAGGCGAAATCGCTGGCCGGCCCCACGGAACGCTGTGCCATTACGGATGTCGTCCCAGCTCCGCGGCAGGCGGGTTATGTCAAAGTTTTGTTCGTCGATGACAATGTTGCCTACCAAGCCAGCATTGGAATTTACGCCGGCACCGATCATGAGTCGACCGGTTTGCGTCTCTTGGGCATCGACATCCACTACGACATACGGCTCGGAGCCTGGAAAAACCTGAAAGGGTTGGTCTGGATTGAAGTTGGGTGCCGTGCCTGGCGGCATCATTTCGGGCTGCATCGCCGCAGGTTGAAAACCAGCGGCCGGCCCGCCTGGAAAAGGCGCGGCGACAGGCTGCTGCGCTACTGAGACTGGTGCCCGAGGCGGCGGTGCCGAGAGCCTTGAATAGTCAAGCGACTCAGGTCCTTCGGGAGCCAGCGGCTGGCCTCCCCAAGCCGGTTGAGTTTGGGGAGCTAGCTGCTGGACAACTGGCGGCGGAAAGGGCTGCGGACTTTGGCCTCGCCAGACAGGGTGATTGGCGACCGTGCCAGGCCGAGCAGGCGATTGGTGCTCGGAAGGCTTCGGACCGGGGGGTTCATGTCCCTCTAAAGCGGGATCGGGCTCTAGTTCAAACGCCATCGCTTCAAGTGATTCATTAGCCTCGCCCTCAAGCACCAGATTGATCACGATATCGTCAGCCGATTCTGGATCAGGGCTTTGCCCTCGAAAGCCAGGTCGACCCGTATCGCGAACAATCTGCTGCTGGCTACCGTTCTCTGTATTTTCAGGCTTACTAAAGACAATGCGTGGCCCCTCTCCCTTGGAAGCATCGGCCAGAAAGAGACTGCTCGATTTAAGCCGCCGCTCGTCATCCCGCAGCTTTCGAATATCGAGAATATCACCGGGACGCAACGAGAGACGATTTAAAATAGTGCTGTGTCGTGTGTGCGGATGCTCGCCACGGATGCGAACATTGATCTTACCAACGCGGTACCGCTGCCCTTCGGCCACGTTATAGACCAGATCGAGTTGGCCCGGTTCTTCAAGAAATCGCGGATCGGCGCGAATGTCTGCGAAGACAAAGCCCCGGCCACCGTAGATGTCGCGGATCAAGCCCAGATCGGCATCCATCTTTGCCTGATTAAAAGGCTCGCCGCTGGTGAGCTTGAGATCGCGAGAGAGAAACTCCCCCTTAAACTTGCTGTTACCGATGAACGAGACATTGCGGACGGAGTAACGCGGTCCCTCACTGATCACAAAGGTTAAGAGTGTCCACTCGCGACCGGCACCGTGGACGACTTCTAATTCACGACCTACCTTGGCTTGGAAAAAACCGAGGCTGCGGTAGTAGGCAGTGATCAAATCGACATCGTCATCAATTTTCTGCCGGTCAATGTCGCCGCCGAGCAGCCACAAAATACCCGGTTTAGATTTGATCTGCGTCAACAGTCTCGCGTCGCTAGCGATTGAGTTGCCAACGAAACTCGTCCAGAGTGACTTGCGACTGCATCCCTCATCGATGAGAAACACAGCGCCCTTGTCCCCTGGCTTGCTGCCTTCGACTGTTGATACCTTGGCGGAGTTGTAACCCTTCTCGTGATAGAACGACTCGATCTGCCGCCGGGCCTCCTCGACGACATAGGGATCCATGGAGTCGCCGACTTCGATCTCCGCTTTTTTCTTGAGTGTGCGTGTCGAGACGTGATCGTTACCAATGTACTTGACATAGCGGAGCATTGGTCGCTCGACCACTGAAAAAATCACAACAACGCCTTCTGTGACCCGGACATACTTGGGAAGCACATCGATAAATTTTCGCGACCGATGCAGCGTCCGCACATCTTCTTCGATCGCCTGTGGATCAAAGATCTGTCCGGCCCGGGTCACGAGTTTTGGGAGTTTGGACACATCGGTGGCATGGTTTCCTTCGATTCGCACTTCGACAATCCGATTGGCCTCGGGGGCAAGAGAAGCTGGAGCTGTGGCAGAGCCGGTAGCGGGCAGGGCAACAGGCAGAGGAGAATTTGCGACTTCAGCCGGCAGTGCCGAAGGCGTTCCCAGAATCTGGCCAACTGCCAGCTGCGACGGGGGCACGCAGATCACGAGCAGCCAAGCGACAACCGGCAGCTGAAAAAGGCTCGAATTGAGGTTTGAAAACGCGCGCATGGCCATCAAGTGTTGTCCAGAGGAAGACGACTGACGGAAGTGAATACCGCAGTTCCATGGTGGGCCACAAGCCGAATAGTTTGACGCTTAGCAGCCCAAGTATTTCAGCGATTTTGCTTCGAAAACCTTTCTTTCCCAATTCGCGATGCTTGACTCTCCCCCTCAAATTCCGTTAGTTTTTGAGTCCCGCACATTTTTCGCCACCACGGCACCTGCAGCGCTCGGCCCTCTTTCGTTTTTGTAGCCAGTCATGCCCATGCCGCCACTGGTCATTGACTTGCGCAAAACAGAAGATGCCCGGGATGTGGTGCATCGTGCAGTGCAATCGCTGGCGGAAGGAAAGCTGGTGGCATTTCCCACCGAGACTGATTATGTGATCGCAGCGAGTGCCCGTGATCGCTCCGCAGTGGCTACACTGATCGAACTCTCTCCCCCGAGATCCCATCAGCCTCGCGTCACACTAGCGATGAAGAGCGCCGACGAAGCCCTTGATTGGGTCCCGCGATTGAGCCCGATCGGTCGTCGCCTTGCGCGGCGTTGCTGGCCTGGGCCTGTAGCGATCATCACGGCCGATAACCACCCAGAGAGTCTCGTGCATCGCTTACCACTCGACTCGCGCGAGGGCATGATCGGTGACGGACGATTGCGTCTTCGTGTGCCGGGGCATCCGATGCTCTCCGACTGTATGCGCATGCTCTCTGGTCCGATCGCGTTAGCCGAACCGTGCCTGCCGGGCGAACCACTGCCTGTTACCGCTGAGGAGGTGATGGCTCGCGCCGCAACAGTTCTCTCGCTTGTAATTGATGACGGCAAAGCGAGGTATGCGCAGCCCCACACAACGATCGAGGTTGACGAATCTGATTTTCGCATCGTGTATCCCGGAATTGTTTCAGAGGAAACGATGCGGCGGCTCTCCAGCCTGATGGTGTTGTTTGTCTGCACAGGCAACACCTGTCGTAGCCCGATGGCCGAGACGATCTTCCGGCAACTTCTCGCTGAACGATTTGGCTGCCGTCCAGAGCAGGTTGATGCGCATGGGGTGGTTGTGGCAAGTTCCGGGATTGCGGCCTGGGGAGGAGGCAAGGCCAGCCCAGGAGCCCTTGACGTGATGGCCGAAATGGGCAGCGATCTCTCGGGCCACGAAAGCCAGCCGCTGACAGAAAATCTTGTCCGGCAGGCCGACCTGATCTGGACGATGACGGCTTCGCATCGAGCGGCAATTGTGGCCCAGTTTCCCCAAGCGGGGGGCCGAGTGGCGATGCTTTCCCCCGACCGAACCGACGTTATCGACCCTATTGGCGGAACGGTCGCAACCTATCGGAAATGTGCGGAACAAATCCGCCTGCTTTTGGCGGCTAGAATCGCTACACTCTCAGAGTTGTTTCCCAAGCAGTAGCGGAATCAATGGATGAGCCAGCTTTCGTTTTTATGTTTCGGAGCATGACATGCGCATTGCAATCGGTAGCGATCATCGCGGAGTCGCAGCGCGGATGCGACTGATCGGACTTCTTGAACGGATGGGCCATACGGTCGTCGACTGTGGCAGTCACGGTCAGGATGCCGTTGACTATCCCGACATCGCTGCCGATGTTGCTGGACGCGTCAGCCACGGTACGGTGGACCGTGGAATCCTGCTTTGCTGCACTGGTGTTGGTATGGCGATTGCGGCCAATAAACTGCCGGGCGTTCGAGCTGCCACGTGCCATGATGGGGTCACCGCTGAGATGAGCCGCCGGCACAACGACCTCAATGTACTTTGCCTCTCAGCGGAAATGATTGGACCAGAAGTGCAAGACAAACTGATCGACACGTGGCTCACCACTCCCTTTGAAGGAGGCCGTCACGCCCGTCGTGTTGCTAAGATTGCGTCCTTGGAAGGGCACTGCGGCCAATGACCGTGTGTCCGTAGCCCACCAAGCGTAGTCAATGGCACCGACCGCACGAGCGCCATGCATTGGTGACCCTTGAGCATGGCGGACAGCGGGCATTGACGGCGAGATCGCGGCAATCGCATGCATGGTGGGCATCTCAGGCATGATGCGGAAAACAGGGGTTTTTGGCGGACGGCGGGAATTCGTCGTGTCGTATCGGTCGTGCCGACAGCGACAGCGTAAATCTGCTGAAAAATCACCGGAATTTCATTGAACCGCTCATGGCCGTTGGTATTGTCGAAGCATGGAAAGAAAAAACAGTTGGCTCTGGTCGCTGTTTGTGAGTCATTCGTGGAAAACTTAGGAAAAGAAGAACGGCATGCATCTGGCACACCACCACCATCCGGAACCTGAAGAAGTCGACTGCCTGATCCGCAATGCAGAATTGCGAGACGAAATCGAGCCCTACCTCGACGAGTCAATCAGCGAAATCAACTTCCGTTTGCTCCCCACGCCAATGGAAAATAGGTTTCTGGAATCGATGCTGGCCTGGGAGAGGGCGCCATTGGTCTCCATTGCGCGCTGGTTTGAACCGACTCTCGCCCTCCAGCCGTCCTGCACGCTTGACGATGAGCAAGTCCATAACCGTCTCTGGGAAACGATTGAAAAACTCTTCTCCAAGCGGATCGTTCTCGACTTTACAGACCACCTTTCCGATCGTGACTGCTATTCGTTGATCCGTCGCAATATTTTACCGGCCACGATCAAGCGAGTTGACTTGCCCGATAACTATATTCACTGGGACTGTAGCGCCGAAGATGCCGAGATACCATCAGCATGGCTTCAGTATTACGCCACGGATCAGGAACGCGAGCAATGGAGCCTTGAAGAAGGACGTGATCCACCTGCCCGTGCAGTCCCTCCCTATCCGCGTGCCTTGCCGACAGCCCCTGCGATTGGGGCCTAAAGCGAAAGCCCTGCGGTGCCACTTGGCCAGTTCACGCTCCGCTGTGCGGAGGCAATGGATTGAAGAAGACGCATATTCGTTACGGTCACCATGGCCGTTACGATCGTTGTTGGCGTGATGACCGTCATCGCTCAACCTGTTTGCCCTCTTCCTCAACTGACCAGGCTACTGACGACGAAACTACAGTCTGTGGATTGTGGAAACGAAGTGTCACCCCTTTTGTCAACGGAGTTTGTAACAGTGCGAGCCCTTTATCCCTCACTCGTTGCGATTGTAATCACGGCAGCTTTTTGCCCTCTGATGCTGTGCCGCGAAACCGTTGCAGAGGAAACAGTGACCATCACTGAGCAGCCTGGATTTTCCAGTGGCTATTCAGCAACCCCAAGCGGCTGCGGCTGCCGCAATGTGCAACAGCCTCCATGGCATGGCAATCTGCACACCAACACCTGTGGACCTGCCTGCGGGCCTTGCCAGGGAACTTTTCACGCCGATCCGTGCCACCAATTGCACCCGCGGCGTCATCTGCAGAGTGGTTGCGTGAAAATGCCTTCGTGTTTTCCCCGGCTGCACGGCTGGTGTGCAGAAGGAATCATGCCGACGCCTGTTTCACCCCGAACGCCCCGCTGCCATCAGTGCGGCGCGATGATCGACGGAGGTTTTTGAGCCCTGCGTGCGCCCGCATGGTAGCCCCTCGATTGAACGCGACGCCTGATCCGAGCGAAGGTAGAAGATGAAACCCTTTTGACGCGGTCCGGCCGGAATGCATGCTCCGGTCGGTCCGCGACGGCGTTACTGGCCGCCTCAGACGGTTCGTTTAGATTTTACGGCGTTGACCAAAATCGGCTCACGCCCAGCATGGCGACGGTAATCACGATGGCTCCGGCCAAATCGAGAATCGCGCCACTTTTCATCATGGCATTGAGCGGCACCCGGCCGGTTCCGTAAACGATTGCATTACAAGGCGTGCTGACGGGCATCATAAAACCTAGGCTGGCAGCAAAGGTCGCCGCCAAAGCCAGAATAAATGGATTGCCGCCAGTGGCCTGCGCCAGGGCAATGGCCACGGGCACAACCATAGTGGCACTGGCGGTGTTGCTCGTGAACTCGCTGGTGACAACCGCTACTATGGCAGCGGCAGTCACAAGCGTTATGCCGCTAGTGTCGGCTGGCAGCCAACTGGTGAAGCTACGGCCGATAGCGCTCGCCAAGCCGGTTGAAAAAGCCAGTTCGCCCAGAGCCATACCGCCACCATAGAGCAAGATGATGCCCCAGTCGATGCGGGCAGCATCAGGCCACTCAAGTGCTCGTTCTCGGCCCCCCCCGGGTCGTGCATTGCCAGGCAATACAAAAAGCAGGATGGCACCGACAAGGGCCGCCACACCCTCGGGTAGCCGCAGGGCCAACCACGAAACAACTCCATGCTGCTGCCCCAGAAAGAGCGAGAGGATGCCGGGCAGCACCCAAAGAGTAATCGTCACGCCAAAAGCCACGGCCGTAGACCGCTGCCCAAGGGTCCACGTTCCGCAGAGGGTCCGCTGGTTTTTGATAAAGTGCGCGACGCCCACGAGCCTGGTAACTCCAGCCGGAAACAACCAGTTGAGCAGGATCACTGTAAACCCGATGAGGAGTGCCGCCACCGGCACGCCGATCGAGCACCAAGCAAAGAACGAGACATTGATGCCGAGTTCATTTTTGATGAATGCTAGGCCGATCAGATTTGGCGGCGTGCCGATCGGTGTGGCCAGTCCACCGATTGACGAGGCAAATGCCACGCAGAGCAAAAGACCAGTGCCAAAGCGGGGATCAAGCGCGGGTATAAAAGTGTGCGGCTGTTGCCGTTGGGCTTGCCGTGCAGTCTCCTGCGTGGCCGCCTCCTCGATCGCTACGAGAATCCCCATGATGATAGCCACCATCATGGCCGTTGTTGCAGTGTTAGAGATACATGCACTGATCACTGCGCAGACAACAGCGACTGCCGCCAGGAGGCGCTGCGGTCGTTCGCCGACCCATGGAATGGCCAGCACGCTGTAGGCTAGACGCCGATCGAGACCATGCACGCGGATCGCCTCGGCCAACATGAACGAACCGATAAAGAGAAATACCAGTGGTTCGGCAAACGGTCGAAACACCTCTTTGGCCGGAGCCACGCCTGCAATCACGCAAGCCACAGCTCCCAAGAGTGCCGTCACCGGCAGGGGCAGGGCTTCGGTGATCCAGAGAGCGACCACCGCCAAGAGGATAGCGGCTAGGGCCTGTGCTTCATAAGAGAGTGGCATCGACACACTCTAACCGATTTATCTGGCAGATCGCTCTGGAGTTAGCCAACGCTTGTGGAGGCGTGCACAAAGCCGATTGGTTGCTGTCAGGCTCCAAGAACAAACACGATCACCGCTTCAACGTGCAACAGGTCTGATTCCAAGGCATCTTTGCAATCACCATCGCCATGCCGCAGGTGTCTGTGACGCCAGCAAAGACGAGTCCTACACCGA
>QWQJ01000052.1 GCA_003670865.1 Planctomycetota bacterium
CTCGGGGTCGAGTCCGAGTGCCACTAAGTCAATCGCGGCATCCAACACCAATCTCCGCAGCAGATCGGGGTCGCGAACGGTCGTCAATGCGTGCAGGTCAGCAATAAAATAGAACGCGTCGCCTGCGGTCTGGAGTTCGATGTACTGGCGGATTGCCCCAAAATAGTTGCCCCAGTGAAACCGACCTGTCGGCTGAATACCCGAAAGCACGCGAGCCGGTCGGACCTGTTTTCCATCAGCTTTTGCCGCTGGTTCTGACTTGTTTTCAGGATGCATGAGGTGGGTTCCCGGCTGGCTGACTGGCTGCTCGAACAGGCGTCAACAGCGTGCCGACCACATCGGCCATGCATGAAGCCCCAATTTCGGCAAACGCTTTTGGGAGCGCATCGAGGAGGTTCATGGAGACCACTGGATCAGCAAAGTTGGCCGTGCCAATCTGCACCGCACACGCGCCGGCCACAAAAAATTCCATGCAGTCGTCGATCGACAAAATACCACCAACGCCGATGATCGGAATGTCAATAGCCTGACGCACCTGATAGACGCAGCGTAGCGCAATGGGCTTAATGGCCGGACCACTCAAGCCGCCGATTACATTCCCCAGCATTGGCCGTCGTCGCCGCCAATCGATGGCAATTCCTTGGCAGGTATTAATGAGTGTAAGTCCATCGGCACCACCATCTCGCGCTCCTTTGGCAATGGCTACGATATCCGTCACGTTCGGCGTGAGCTTGGCAAGCACAGGGAGTTTCGTCACGCCTCGCACGCCGGCGACAACGCTGCGGCACATTTCCGGATCAGTTCCTAGGTCAACGCCATGACTCACATTTGGACAAGAAATGTTGAGCTCCAAAGCAACAATGCCGGGCACGCCTTCAAGCTGATCGGCGATCTGCACAAAGTCTGGTTGCGATGCTCCAGCAATGCTCACGATCACCGGCGCACGGCACTGCCGCAACCACGGCAGTTGATTTTTGAGGAATGCTTCGACGCCGTCATTGTCGAGCCCGATCGAGTTGAGCAAGCCAGAGGCCGTTTCAACCGTTCGCCACGGAGCATTCCCCTGGCGGGGCAAGAGCGTGATCGTCTTGGGGACGATGCCGCCCAAACGCTCAAGGGCTACGAATCCAACCATCTCTCGGCCGTAGCCAAATGTGCCAGAGGCCACCATGATCGGATTGGGCAGGCGGAGGCGGCCCAGTGAAACGGACAAGTCAGGGGACTCAAGCGGCTGGGATGAGGATGGTCTGTCGGAGTGAGCCATGAAGCGATGAAAACCAGAAAACCAAAAATGAGAACCAAAAAACGGTCCGGCCGGAACCGATCTGACCCGAGTCTAGTGGGTTTCCACAAACCCCCAAGCAGGCTGCCAGTATCGGCCCAACATCACAGCGATTTCGGGGGGATGGGGGCCAATTTTTTGGGACTGGACCGGCCTTCCGCCGAAAAATCGGATTGGGTTAAGTTTAGCGGATATGCCGCCGATACTACTCCAGTCGAATGAGGCGTTTTGAGGCAGCCCCTGAGGGCAACTTATTGACACTACTACCTGCCAGCCATAGGCTTACGACCAATCTTCCAACCGTTTCCGAAGCTGTTTTGAAAAGAATTCAGCGGGCCACGGCAGGCTAGCGTCTAGTGTCCATGAGTAAAACAAAAAAAGACCTTGTTCGAACGATTTCTGAGCAAATTAAAATTCCGCAACTTCGGACGCGAACACTTGTCCAAAGCACATTTGATGCCTTGATTGATGTGTTGGCCCAAGAAGGACGGCTGGAACTAAGAAATTTTGGAGTGTTTCAGATCAAGCAACGCAAAGCCCGCACGGCCCGTAACCCACGAACAGGTGAAGCGATCGCGGTAGGTGCCAAAAATGTAGTGAACTTTAAGCCGGGCAAAGAAATGGAAGCGAAAGTGCAGGAGTTTCAAAAAACGAAAGGTGCTGTCCAACAGCAGTCAGCAGCAAACGCCGAAAATGATCTTAAGTCAATTCCAGCAGAATAGGGACTTTGAGAAGCTTTTGATCGGCATCGTTTCAGCAGAATCTGTTTGGTACACCTTCCGGTGATGGATTTCGGTGTTGGATCCGCGTTCGCCAAAAAAATGCTCGGCGGGACAACTCAATAGGCGAAAAACACGATCTGAATTCTTAGTTATGTTGGTCAAATTGGTCATGGAGGACCATGCAATGAGGCAGTTAGGCTGGACCCTGTGTGCAATGACTCTGCTCGCGACGAGCAACGGTTGCCTCATTCCAATGTATTCAGGCGACCCGATTCGACGGGCTCAAGAACTGATCTACACCTCAGAAGACCTGCGGGCGATCACCGACGAGTGGGAACGAATCTGGTTTCTTGATCAACCATCACACATGACGCCCTACCGGACGCATGGTGGCATACTCTAACGTCGACAGCCTGCGTGACATTTCAGATCCGAATCTTGGCTGCCTGTTCGACGATCTTTTCCAAGGGCACGAGATTGCCTTTGTTGCAGCCTGGACAAGCCGTTGCCGCCTCTTGCCAGGCTTCTGGGGTGCGGATATTTGATCCCCAAAATGGCCACGTTTTACACTGCCTCGGTCTCTCCTCGTAGGCCGTGCACTTGCGGGTCTTTTCGTCGAGCAAAACGCAGTCACCGCCCGGCCGTTCTTTCAGCGTCCGGCGGACGCCAACTCGTTTGACAAATTCCGCTTCAAAGGCGGATGGCTCCATGCCGATCCGCTGCGACATCGCATCGATTTCCTCTTGGTTGACCCACACGTAGCCCTCCGATCCGGAGCAGCAGTCGCCACACTGCGTGCACTCAAACCGTAGCCCACCGGAATACCAGACTTCTTGGGGAATGCCGGCCATGATGACTCCTTACAAAACAAAAACCACTCACTCCACTCGCCGCTCGATACCTTACGAGCGGGCAAGACTCACGGGCACCGATGCCGCAAGCTTCTCAATCGTTTCGACCACCGCATCGATATCATCGGCTCCATTAAACGGTCCAAAACTCAATCTCACGGTCCCAGCCGATGGCCCCGAACTACTCGACAGCATCCCGAGAGCCCCGTGCACTAGCGCCGCACAGTGAAAGCCTGATCGCACCTGCACGCCAGCCGCATCCTCGAGCACAACAGCAATCTCGGCCGGATCATAGCCGTCCAACGTAAAACTCACAATTGGCGCACCGGCCAACCCCCCCGGTGCTTGGGATTGCTGCCGGAACACCCGCACGCCGGCAATCTGACGCAACCTCTCAGCGCACCTGTCGGCCATAGCCCGACAAGCCACACCGACGGCGGGAATGCTCTGCGCGAAAAGCCAATCGATCGCTGCAGAGAGACCTGCCAAAGCTGGTAAGTCAGGTGTGCCAGGTTCCATCCGCTCAAGAAAACTGGCTGGCATATCGAGGCTTTCACTGTTTGTGCCCGTACCCCCTTGCAAAAGAAGATCGAGTTCTATTCCCGATCGCACCCAAAGAATGCCCGCGCCAGCGGGGCCTAGCAGCCACTTGTGCGACGGGGCGACCACAATGTCGGCCGCAAATGCAGCGTCTACAAATGGCACCTGCCCCAGCGACTGCGCTGCATCCAAGAGCAGCAGCCCACCGTGGCTGTGAGCAATTCCTGCGATGGCCGCAGCATCCTGCAAAGTGCCAGTGACATTGGAGGCATGCGAACAGACGACTAACTTTGTCTCTGGCCGCCACGCGTTAGCAATACTCTGCGGATCGACGAATCCCACGCCGTCGCAGGGCACAATCGTGGTTGTGATCAGGCCGCGGGACTTCAGCCAGTGCAGCGGCCGCAGCGTGGCGTTGTGATCAGCAGCGGTGGCAATCACATGGTCACCAGGCTTGAGTAGTCCATGGATTGCCATGTTCAGCGAGAGTGTTGCCCCAGACGAAAATGCCACCCGGCTCCGATCAACGCCCCCCAGCAGGATGGCGACCTGCTCTCGCAAACCAGCGGCAATCGCGTTGGCTTGGCGAGCCTCGTTGTAGCCGCCACGTCCCACCGTACCCCCAATGACTCGCGCTGCATGTTCCCAGGCTTCAAAGACGATCGGCGGCTTGGGCCACGACGTGGCCGCGTTGTCGAGATACCGGCGAGTGAGCTTCCTAGCCTCCGTTGCCTGCTGTGCTTGCGAAGTTGTCATCGCCTTTAACCTCCGATCTGATACATCGCCCGCTCAGGGCGAATAAAATCTTCGCTGCCGATGCCGTGGGCAGCGCGTTTGTCACGCACACACTCCTGCACCAACTCCGCGAGCGACACATCGCAACCACCCGACCGCAGCACCTGCCGAGCGTCCCACTCTGTTGTGGAAAAGAGGCAGTTGCGAAACTGCCCGTCAGCAGTCAATCGCAGCCGATCGCACTGCCCGCAAAAAGGAGCCGTCACTGGGTCAATAAATCCAATCATGCCACTGCCATCGGCCCAGCAGTAGTCGATGGCGGGCTGGCTGGGATCGCTGCGAATGGCCGGCACAAGCGGCCCGAAACGCCGCTCCACAATTCCTCGCACCTCCTGCCCGGAAAGCACCTGCTGGCTTGACCACCCGGCATCTGCATCCAGAGGCATGAATTCGATGAATCGCAGATGAAATCCTTCGCGGCGGCAAAACAGCGTCAGCGGCACAATTTCATCTTCGCTGAGACCACGCATCGAAACTGCGTTGATGCGAATGTCGCGAAATCCCGCCGCCTTGGCCGCGGCCAACCCGCTGAGCACACGCTCTAGGCCCTCAGCTCGAGCGATCTTTTCAAACACATCTTCCCGGAGGCTGTCGAGGCTGACGTTCAGCCGCGAGAGGCCGGCTCGATAGAGAGACTGAGCTTGCTCGGCCAAAAGCAGGCCGTTGGTTGTCAGCGCTACTTGCTCGATGCCTGGAATCGCAAGGAGCTGCCCAACGAGTTCGTCAAGACGGCTCCGCACCAGCGGTTCGCCACCAGTGAGCCGAATTGTTCGAATCCCCAGGCCAGCTAGCACACCAGCCACTCGGGCAATCTCCTCGTAAGTGAGCAGTTGGTCACGCGGCTTAAAAACCACTTCCAGCGGCATGCAGTAGGTACATCGCAGATTGCAGCGATCGGTGACACTGATCCGCAGGTCGGTGTGGACGCGACCAAATCCATCGACCAGCCGCCCTGCCGTTTTGGGTATCGATTCGGTTCTCATGCCGGACTCGATTCGTTGGGCGTAGCTGGCAGGAACCCCATCGGTACGCTGCCCGAGTGCACCCACTCCCGCGATCCGTCTGCGGATTGCTCGCACTTCCAAATCGGCACCTCATGCTTAATCTGTTCCATCAGCCACTGCGTTGCTTCAAAGGCCTCACGACGATGGGCAGCACTCGTTGCAATCGCAACGCTTGTCTCACCTACCTTCACGAGGCCGAGTCGATGGACAACATGGCAGTCGATGAGTCCAAAACGCACAATGGCCGCATCGCGGAGGGAACCAAGAGTTTTTGCGGCCATTGGCTCGTAGGCTTCGTATTCGAGCCTCTGGGTGACAACGCCATCGCTCAGGCTGCGCGTCGTGCCGATAAAGAGCACGGTGGCCCCTGCGACGGGACTGGCAACCGCAGCCAGCACCTGCGCCGCATCGATCTCGTGCCGCACCAAAATAGGAGTTGATCCCCAATGGCTCAGCTTTTCTGGAACGGACGACACTGGATCGGTCATTCCTAGAGTATAAGGCCTCGTGGAATCTTTCATACGGCGCGGTTTTATCCGCCGCTGACCGGTGGAATGATCGCCACCTCCGCACCGCAGGGCACATCTGCTGCGTCTTGGGCATACGCTCCAGCAATCGCCACGGCACTGCGACTGAGTAGGGTTTCAATGGCTGGTATGCACGCGGCCAACCGGGATCGTAAGTCGCCTACGGTGCCACCCGTCCATTCAATCTCTACGCTGCGGCAACCGGAAACGTCGGCCATGCCTGCAAACAGATTGATCCGCAGCGTGCCTTTGTCAACATTTGTTACGGGCCGTTGGTCGTGCATGTAAATCTCCTCAACTCGTTGTCAACCGTCCGCTGGCTTGCGTCAGGAGTGTATCGAGCCCTTGGGGCCCCGGTCCGTTGAGTAGACCGTATGCCTTGGCTAAAAGCTTGATGGGGTGCACCGTCGGTTTTTTTGTGCCCTGCTCCATCTGGATTCGGCAGGCGCTACAATCCGTGACGCCTACCTCTACGCTTGAGCTTCGCAGCGACGAAAGCAAGCCCAGCCCGGCCCGTAGGCTTGCCCGGTAGTGTTCGCGGGCGAGTCCAAATGTGCCCGCCATACCAGAGCAACCACGGTCGGCAGCTTGGAGCGAAAGACCCGGAATGAATCGCAGCAATTGCTCGCTGGGGCTGCCAGTCGCTGCCGCTCGCAGATGGCAGGGAGTGTGGTAGAGCACCTTGGCGGCGATGGTTTTGAAATCGAGCCGCAGCTTTCCCTCCCGATGCAACTCGGCCAGGAATGTCATCGCATCGCAGGTGGCGTTGACGACCCGCGACATATCTTCGTCGTCAATTAAGAGCGGATAGTCGTGCGTGATGCAGGTGACGGCCGACGGCTCAGTGCAGACGATTCTGTATCCCAGTCGCACTGCTTCGGCAAGCACTCGTACATTTGTGCGGGCCAACCTTCTCGCGCCATCGAGATCTCCTTCCGACACCAGCGGCATTCCAGAAGAGACCTGTCGAGGATCAATGAACACGCCGATGCCGTTGTGCTCCATGACCGCCACAAATGCCTGGCTTAAGAGCGGATCGTGGCGACGGGCGTAGGTGTCGAGAAAGTAAAGCACTCGAGGACCCGCTCGCCGCGAGGGTCGTGTCAGCCCACGACGGGCCGCCCATCGCAGCGTTTGATTGCCTGTAAAAAGCGGCAGCTTACGGCCCTGAGCGATGCCGAGTAATTTCTCAATGAGCCATCGCGCCTGTGGATTGCCAATCGCCCAGTTGGCCAGTGGCTTAGTAGCGCCGCCCAGAGCACTCAGCGCATCGACACGCGAGAGCAGCCACTGGGTTGTGCCGAGACTATTGGTCGCGAAGTGGGCCGCCTTTAATTCGGTCACTAAACTTGGGATATCGACGCCCGCAGAACAGTCAATCCTGCATTGATGGCAGTTGAAGCAGGTGTCGGCAATCGCTCGCACGGCATCAGCTGACAGAGCTTTTGGGTCTAAGCGGCCGGCTAAAAAAGATCCGAAGAGATTAGCCTTGGCTCGCGGCGAAGCCTCTTCGGCAGGATTTTCTCGATACCGAGGGCACATCCGCACGCTTGTGGACTGGCTACGGCAGGCCCCGCAACCATTGCAGGCATCAACCTCTTGCGTTACCCGATCCAGCGACCAGTTGAGAAGGGGCAACACCGATAGCGACAAACTATTTCGCGGCAGGCCCTCCGGAAAAACTGGCTCGCTGTCTGGCAGCAGTGCTAACTCCGTACCAGCCAAGTTGGCGAGAAGTCCTCGCTCTGATTGATCGGGCTGCGCGACAAGGACTTGGCCTGCTGACGTCTCCCCGCCCACGGCTGTTACCCCAGAGCCGCCTGACGGCATCGGCGACAACATTTTCGCAGACACGCCTAACGCGGATCGAAACGGCAAAGCATCGGCCGGATAGTTTGTTGTCAGGCCGACAGCACCGCGCACAATCTTACCGGGATTGAGAATGCCCAGCGGATCGAACAACTCCTTTATTTTCACAAAGACTCCAGACAGCTCTGGAAAATACTCCTGAAAAAAGGCCGTTCGTGACAGCCCTAGGCCCTGCTCACCGCCGATCGTACCGCCGATCAAAACCACCTCCGCATAAAGGCTGCGGGCCAAGTGCTCCAGCCTCACGCGCTCGGCTGGATCGCGGGGATCGGCAAAGGGTCGCACGTGCATCTGTCCATGCGCGGCGTGGGCAAAGAGCATCGCTGTCGCGGCATGCTGCTTGAGCACAGCCTGCAGCCGACGCAGAAATTCCGGGAGTGCCTGCGGCGGGATGACAATGTCTTCGATGAATGCCACCGGCCGCAGCGCACCGCGGACGCCATGAATCGTGGAAACCACATTTCGCGACAATTCCCAAAACAGGTTCGCGTCGATCTCATTCTCGGCACGGCGGATATCAAGACAGAGTCCTGGCACTCGCTGTAAAATCTGTAGCGACTTATCAAGGAGCGCATTGGCTGCGGCAGCATCGTCACCGCAAAACTCCACCAAGAGACCGGCATCGGCAACAGGCGGTATCAACAGGTCAAATGTCACTTTGGCGCTACGGGCCATCGCCAGATGTCGCTTATCAAAAAGATCGCAGGCACTGGGCTTGAGGGCTTGCAGTCGCAAAGCTGCCTCGGCCGCCCTGTCAAGCGAATCAAAGAGCACCAGCGCAACGGCCGTCGTAGCATCGACCGGCTCCGTTTTGAGCGTGACCTCAGTCACGATACCCAGTGTGCCGGCCGCTCCGCAAAGCATTCGCGGCAGGTCAATGAGGCGGCCAGTGGCTTGCTTACTAGAGCCAGTGATATCCAGGTCGTCCAGCGAGTAGCCTCCATGCGAGACGCGATTGGAGGGCTGAGCGTTTGCAATCAGAGACTGCGACTCATCCAGAATTGCTTGCACTCCAGCAGCCAGGAGGGCCAAACGCGATTCTTCTGAATCAACACTCGCGCGGCCAACCGTCTGCGGCACCGCTGTCGGCACCATTTCCACAAGGGTTCCATCGGCCAGAACAACTTGGGCCGAAGCAATCCGGCCACGCACCGCGCCGTGCCGCGAAAATCGGCTACCAGAGGTGTTGCGACCGATCATTCCGCCGACAGTTGTCACCCAGCTATTGGCCGGATCTGGCCCAAATGTTTGGCCTAAGCGACCCAGATGTTCTTCGAGCTGTCCGCTGACAACGCCCGGCTGAACGCGTACATGTCCTGCCCCTGTTCCCAAAATCCTCCGCATGAAACGGGAGCAGTCAATCACGATTCCGCTGCCCAGACTATCCCCGGCAAGACTCGAGCCAGCCCCGCGAGGATGCACGGGGATCCGCTGGTTAGCAGCCCATGCCACCGTTGCCGCCACATCCTCGGCAGTGCGTGGTCTGACGATTGCCAGTGGCCAGACTTCGAACACGCTGGCATCGGTGGCATAGAGCGCGCGGCTGGCATCGTCGCAGAGCACCTCACCGGAGACGATGCCCCGCAAGTCTTGCTCAATTC
This sequence comes from Planctomycetota bacterium, assembly GCA_003670865.1. Taxonomy (GTDB): domain Bacteria; phylum Planctomycetota; class Planctomycetia; order Pirellulales; family UBA1268; genus BAIKAL-G1-2R. Next base: position 9,192 of record QWQJ01000052.1, read on the forward strand.
GCTGTCGCGCACCATCCATGGCCAAAACACCTTCTTATGCCCAAAGGCAGGTTACCTGCAATCACCAGAATGCGAATCATTGATTTCGAAACGATTTCGAAACGAGCCATGATTCCGCTTACGAAAGACTCTCCGGCGGTCGCGTCGACAGTTGCTTGGTCCGAGCCACTTGCTGCCGATACTTTTCATGCGTTTCTAAATCAAATTCGCCATAAGTATCAG
>QWQJ01000164.1 GCA_003670865.1 Planctomycetota bacterium
CATGATTGAAGCTGCCATCAGTGAGGCGCTCGACGAGGCTGCTCTGGCCACGATAGCTCGCCAACAGTGGCTGCTCTGCGAAGCCGCTACGTGGGGATTGGCATGGCTAGCCCGCACTCGCCGCGCCGGTGGTTCGGCAGGCGGATTGTTGGAGAGGCTGGTGAAGATGGCCCGGATTGCAAAGCCGATGCTCGAAGCCCGCGATACGCTCCCAGCTCGATTTGTGCTCACGCTGGCGAGACTCTTTGCAGACATCGAAGCCTGCCGTTGCCTTGAGGCGGGGGTCAAAGACGCACTTGAGAAAGAGATTCAGTGGCTTGTGTCGGCTGCCGGGGGAGTTGCGTTATCTGGATCGTCAGCCATCTTGGAGCGAGTGAACCGCTGGGCGGTGGCGCTTGAAATCGCCGATTTTACTGGCATGCCGGTCTGGAACGATGCCACCCAACAGCGTTTTGTGCTGGCTCTATCCGGAGCATTGCGACTGCTGGCGTCGCACGGCCGCATTCTGGTGGGGGCCGGTAAGTTGCCGATCGCTTTTTCCGAGTCACTTTTGCGGGCTCTCTCTTTCAGCGGCGATAAGACGCTCAAGCGGACGGCCAATTCACTCAAAAACCAAACTAGGTCTATCAGAGCAAGCAAAAAAACAAAAATGCAGCGAAAGACAAAGTCGCTCACCTCGGCCAACCTTCTGAGCCGTGATCTGAATGATGCGACAACCGGTGTTGCCATTATTCGCAGTGGCTGGAAACGCAGTAGCTTGCGAATTCTTCTGGAATATCGCGAGTCAACGCCTCGGCTAGAGATCGCTTGTGGAGATAGACTGCTTGTTGAGGGACCGTGGCAGTGGAGGGCGTCGCTGAACGGGGAGACGCTGGAAGCTGAAGGGCCATGGGAAGTTTCTTGTTTTGAGTCAGATAAAAAAGCAACATTCCTGGAAATCATCGCTCCGCTTGGTCGGGGCCTGCAGATTGAACGGCAGATCGTCATGATCCCAGACGATCAGATCGTGCTGCTGGCAGACACCCTAACGGCTCAGCCAGGGGACGTTCATGCAGTGGATCTTGCTCGAACGACAGCCGGTGAGGGCAGCCTGTTGTACGAAAACGCGGTGTCTTTATCGAGCACTCTCGACACAGAGCAGGCGGATGAGACCCGCGAAATCACCGTGTACGATACTCAGATGCGCTTTGTAGCGATTCCATTGGCCCTACCGGAATGGAAAGTGGCAGGATGTCGCGGGGAGTTTAGCCCACGTCTCCTGCCGCATTCGCAGCAGGCCATCGAGTCGCTCTCAGGCAACGCCCGACTTATCCTGCGACAAGAGACATTTGCTCGCAGGCTCTATGCTCCCCTCTGGCTGGACTGTAATCCAGACAGGATTGGTGAACCGCTCACATGGCGACAACTCCATGTGGCCGATACTCGCTCTAATCTTCCTCCGCATCAAGCGGTCGGCTTTCGCGTGCAATCGGGCCCCGAGCAGTGGCTCCTCTACAGGTCGCTTGATGCCCCCAGAAATCGCACCCTGCTTGGCTGTAATCTTTCTTGCGAATTTATGCTTGGGCAGATACGGCCAGCAGGTACCATCGCACGAGCCATTGAAATTCAGTGACCGGGCCATCTGAGCAAGAGTGAACGTGAGTAAACCCACCCTCCTCCTGACAGAAGCGATTCGTGCGCGGTGTCGGGAAAATCTCGCGGCAGTGCGCTGGCGGATGGCCGAGGCCTGCCGCCTCACGGGACGCGATCCCTTAAGCGTGCGACTGGTGGGCGTTACTAAATATGTGGATGCCCCAGCCACGCAAATGCTGCTCGATGCAGGCTGCAGTGATCTGGGAGAAAGCCGACCGCAATTGCTTTGGCAAAAGGCCGAGCAACTGACGCACGCAACGCCTTCTCCCCGTTGGCATCTGATCGGACATTTGCAGCGAAATAAACTCCGACAGACCCTTGGTCTTGTGACGCTCCTTCATTCCCTCGACAGCCGGCGGTTGCTGGAGGCAATCGATGCTCAGGCACGCCAGAGCGGCCGGCGATGTGAGGTGCTTGTGGAAGTCAATCTCTGCGGCAACCCAGCGAGAACGGGGCTGGCTGAGTCGGAAGTCGCACCGCTCCTCGATCTCGCCCAAGCCCTCAGCCATGTCAACGTGCGGGGGCTGATGGGTATGGCCAGCGAGTCGGATGACCGCCAAGAGGTGGGAAGCCGTGACGTTCGTGGAATGGCACGACAGCAATTTTCCCAGCTGCGGGCCTTGCGCGATCGGCTTGCGGCAACACTACCCGCCACGATGCCGTTGAGCGAACTCTCCATGGGGATGAGCAACGACTTTGAGCCGGCGATTCTGGAGGGCTCAACACTGGTACGAGTCGGGTCGGCCCTGTGGGAGGGCATCGCTTAGGCCGAACGCGTGAACCCAAACGTTACTCTTCAAAATGAACTTTAAGAATCTCAAACTTCATGGTTCCGGCAGGCACATCGATGGCAACTTTTTCACCCACCTTGCGGCCCAGTAAGCCCTGTGCCAGCGGGCTAGCAACATTGATCTTGCCAGCGTCGTAGTCTTCCTCACCAGCCCCAACCAGCACAAATATTTCCTCGTCTCCAAACGTGAGATCCCGGACCACAACTGTCGCCCCGAAAACGACTTCGTCCGTGGCCTCTTTGGCTCGCTCAACGATAACGGCTCGGGCGAGTTTGTCGCGAAGCAGATTTATTTTGGCCTGCATCAAGCCCTGGCTTTCGCGGGCCCCATGGTATTCGGCATTCTCGCTGAGGTCGCCCTCGCTGCGGGCAGCGGCCACCTGCTGGCTGAGCCGCGGCATTTCTACGGTGTCGAGATGGTCCACCTCGGCCTTGAGTTTGTCGTAGCCAAGACGCGTCATCGGAATACGGTCTAACATTTTTTCACTTTCGTCTGTATGCCGTGTGAGGTTATTCCTGAAGTCTCAGCAATCAGGAGCCGCTGCTCGATTCGGGCAGATAGAGCAGGCGGCCACAACTGCGGCAGGCGACCACTCGGCTCATTTTTAACTCGGCCACCATGTTGCCGGTGATTTGCTGGAAGCAGCCGCCGCAACTCTGACCATCGACTGCTGCCATAGCGTCTGCCCCCTTACTCTTGATCATCCGCTGGTAGGACTCACGGGAGTCGGCGGGCAAGTCGCGTTCAACGCCATCGAGTTCCAGCTTCACGGTTGCGACATGGGAATCGAGCGTGGCCGCTTCGGTGTTGACGCGAGACTTTACATCGGCCAGCAATTTTTTAGCAGACGCCACTTCAGCTTCGGCAACAGGCAGTGTTTTACGAATGCCATCGATCAATTCCAGCGCCTCAAGGATTTCCCCTTCTAAGACGCTTGTTGCCATGCGGTCGGCAGCAATTTGGTCGCGGAGGGTTTGATACTCTCGATTGGTCTTACAGGCATTGAGCTTTGACTCAAGGTCGACGAGCTTGGACTCAGCCGATCGCAGTTGCAACTGTTTTTGGTCGGCCAGCAATTTGGCCTTCTTAATATCATTCTGAACAATCGTGAGTTTTGCCTCTGCACCTTCTAGGTGTTTGGTGCGGCCAGTAATCTGCCTAGGCCCAGCCGAGATCTGATCGGTCAGATCAGCCAACTGTTGATGGATGCGGTGCAGGGTGCGAAGCGTGATGGCGGTGATATTGAGGGACATGGCAAACTTTCCAAGGGCGACGGAGGGGGCGTCGGCGGCCATCGCCAGCCGCTGCGCGTGCGGGTTATGCGTGACCACAGTTCCCGTCGGAATCGTAGCAGATAAAAACAGAGGCTTAAATCGTCGTGGCATCTACCAGCGTGCAAAAGCAGTTTTTTGCCCGATGGATCATCGCTTTTATCCGCAACCACATCCGCCGCTGCCGCAACCGGCTCTGGCGACTACCAGACGCTCTTGGAGCCTCGCCTGTAAGGCTAGCGACGTTGGCGTGATCGACAGGCCGCCCAGCGACGTGCAGCGAAGTTCGCGGGGCATCTGCTTTGCGACACGCTTGGCCGTCTCGATCACCTCATCAAATGGAATCACTTGATCAAATCCAGAGATCGCCATGTTGGCGCAGCAGACGGCATTGGCGGCGGCCATCACATTTTTTCCAAGGCAGGGGGCCTCCACCCGATTGGCAATCGGATCGCAGATCAAGCCAATCATGCTCTGCATGGCCATCGAGGCCGCGGCCACAGTCTCAGGGAGCGTGCCACCGGCCATACTCACAAGCGCTGCTGCAGCCATTGCCGCCGCCGATCCGCCTTCAGCCTGACATCCACCCACCTCCGCCGCGAATGTCCAGGCGGTGGCAATGAAGACGCCGATCAGACCGCTGGCCAGAATGGCGCGGGCCATATCCTCCTCGCCGAGTCCCATCTCCTCGGCCATGGCAATCACCGCCGCGGGCAACGCTGCGCAAGCGCCCGCCGTCGGCATGGCCACGATCACTCCCATCGAGCTTTTTACCTCCATGAGAGCTGTCGTATAGAGCACAATCCGATTGAGTGCGCCAGCTTGCAGCAACCGGCCCGCCGCGTGCAGCCGGGCAAATTCCCCCGACTGGTGGCCCAGCACGCGATCATCGTAGCTGGTGCCGGCAATGCCCGTTGCGATCGAACGCCGCAAGATCCGTACGATGTGCACCATCATCTCCACAATTTCATCCTCAGTCATGCCGCTCCGCGCGCACTCATAGGCCACAGCCAGTTTCCAAAGGGGCGTGCCAGTGGTGGCTGCCTGCGAGTCTTCGGTGTCGAGTGTCTGAGTCCGGTCGTAGGCCAGCATTTCAGCGCAGGTAGTGAAGGGCACGCTGGTTGTTCTTCGGGTGAGCACCGGCAAAACTGGAGCGAGTCGCTGGACGCAGTCGGCCCCAGCGAGAGTCAGTCCTGCGGCGGCCAGATCAGCTTGCTCTGAGGCCGTGACAAACCGCTCTGCTTTGAACTGCACAAGTTCCCTGCCCTCGTGGGTGTGCAGCGCGACCGAGGTGGTTCTAGCGTCTAACGCAAAGCGTCCAACTGCTTGACAGAGCGCTTCGCCTTTACCGTCTGCCGCCCAGAGGAGTGTCTCGAAGGAGTCGCCGAAGAGTGAAACGGTAAAGCCGTCGATGGCGATCACCTCAATCATGCCGCCTCCCGTGGAAATGGCCCTCAAAGAGTGTTGTGCAAGATCGCTTGTGAGTGTCAGGCGATAGGTGTTTGGGTGGGGATCGCCGACATCGACCGTTTCAATGCGGATATTCACGCCGCTCGACCGCAGCGTCTGCATGGAATTCGGCAGGCGTTCATCTGCCGCATCCCAGCCGAGCAGGCCGCCGAAGAGTCCCATGTCGGAACCTTGGGAATCGTGTGTTGTTGGCAGTGATCCGCCGCGGTCAAACTCCACGAGCACATCGCGGAGTTGGCCAGGGATTAAATCACGAGCGATTCGGCCGATGCGCAGGGCACCGGCGCAGTGGGAACTCGAGGGCCCACGCATGACCGGTCCGATAACGTCGTTAAAGATACTGACAAGCATGGACGCCTCCATTGATCGACTGTGTCGCTCATTTACGAGTGTAGCGGTAACAAGTTTGGTCCGTTGACGGTCCGTCTAGCCGACCTACCGCGTGCGTTATTCAGCGTGCCCGGGCGTAACTCTTACCCGTGCGTTCTCCGCCCCCGGCCCGCTTTGGCCTTTACGGGTGAGAAGTGTTTGTGACGCAGCGCAGCATTCTTTGTAACGGAGCAGACGCAGGTCTTCCCCGCAGCGAAGAAACACGCATGGTTTACCCCGCAGGCTTACTTTGCATGGCCCAGAAAGTTTTCGAGTTGTTTTGAACGGACAGGGTGCTGCAGCTTTTTGACGGCCTTGGCCTCGATCTGACGGACCCGCTCGCGGGTCACGCGAAAAATACGACCCACTTCTTCGAGCGTGTAGGTATAGCCGTCGGTGAGGCCATACCGCAGGCGAATGATTTCCCGCTCCCGATAGGTCAGCGTCTTGAGCAGCGAATCTAAGCGGTCCTTCAGCAAGCCGTGGGTTGCTGAAACAGTCGGGCTATCAGAACTGACGTCTTCAACAAACTCACTGAAGCTGGCGTCATCGCTGTCGCCTAGCGGACGGTCGAGGCTCATCGGCGTTCGGCCCATGTCTATGACCCGACTGGCTTCCTCAACGCTGATTCCAGCGGCCTGGGCCAATTCATCGACCGTGGGTTCCCGGCCGAGTTCGTGCAGCAGGGTTTTCGATGTCGTGCGTAACTTCGAGAGCACATCAATCATGTGCACTGGAATCCGAATCGTGCGGGCCTGATCGGCAATCGCCCGTGTGATCGCCTGGCGAGTCCACCACGTTGCATAGGTCGAAAATTTAAAGCCGCGGCGGTATTCATACTTGTCAACCGCCCGCATCAAGCCGGTGTTGCCCTCTTGGATCAGATCAAGAAATGAGAGACCGCGGTTGCGGTATTTCTTAGCGATTGAGACCACGAGCCGCAGGTTTGCCGCCGAGAGGCTGCGTTTGGCAACCTCATACTCCTCCTGCAAACGCTCCAGCATGCTCACTCGCGTACGAAGCGATCGAGGACTCTCGAGAGTCGAGAGCATCAAGTCGCGGAGTTCTTTCCGCATATCTGCTTGATCATCACGAGGACCATTATGACTTTCAATCAATTGCAGTCCCTCGCGAAGACGATCCATCCGCGACGACATGCCCCGCAAAAGCTTCATCAGCGGTTGCACGCGACGGGTGCGAAGGCTCAGTTCTTCAACCAGCGTGAGCGACTTTGCGCGGCTGCGACGGAAATGCAGGCGGGCAACTTGTGATTCCTCAGGCGTGGTCCGCTTGCTAATCATCAAACGAAAGTTTTCTTTGCTCTGAGCAATTAAACGATCAAGCGTCAACAGATTGTGCGGCATCCTGGCCTGAATCTGTTCTTTGGTGAGCCGCTCTGTCAGCGAGACCTTGATCGTGCGGTCGAAGGGCAACTTGCCTTCGTGCACCCGTCGGAGCGTTTCGACGGTCGTTTGCAGCGAGTAGGAACACCCCAGAATGGCCCGCCGGAATCGCTTGCGGGTGATTTCAATCCGCTTGGCTAATGAGATTTCTTCTTCCCGGTTGAGCAGGGGGATCTCAGCCATCTGTGCCAGATACATCCGAATTGGGTCGTTGCCGGCATTTGAAGGAGCGGTCGTGATCGCTTCCTCGCGGCGGGGCTTCGCTGCACGGGTGGCTGGAGCGGGCGAATGGATGTCGGCCCCTGCATCGGGCGGAGTGTCAACGACTTCAATCCCCTTTTCCTCAAGGGCTACAAGCAGTGAGTCAATCTTTTCCGGATCAATCGCCTCGTCAGGAAGATAGGCATTGATTTGGTCGAATGTCAGATAGCCGAGCGACTTTCCAGTCGCAATTAAAGTGGCTAAGGCGTGATCGCCATGACCAGCTAAGCCGTACAATCCGGCTGGCTCGGTCGGCCCATCTGCAATGGAATTCGGCGGCGTGGCTGCCGCTGATTGCGAGGGCTTCGTTTGTGCGGAAACATTTTCACGCATCGACAATCTGCTCGTTTGACTGCGCATCGTTTGGTTCTCCTTCACCATCGTCCTGCCACTCGCACACCGCGCTCAATGCCGTGAAAATAGTTTTCACTGCATCAAGAGATGTGACGAGACGGGCAACCTCACCCATCCTTGGGTTCAGTCATGCCCTGAGCCGCTCGCCGCTGGGCGACGAGTTGCTCCAAAAGTGTAGCCTCTGAGCTCGGATCGAGAAGAGCGGTTTTTAGGGTTCGCGCACTTGCATGCGCCTGCTGCTGAGCAAAGCGGCGTCGCAGGGCTTCTTGAAGGTGATTCATCCGCTCTTGGGCGTCGAGTAATCCGCGGTCGTAGCGAGCATCATCCACAGCCACAAGAAGGCTCTGCAACCGAGGATCAGTGATTTCCAGCAAAAGACCCGAGAGAGCCACGGGCCGTCCCTCTGCGTAGAGTCGCTGGGCAGCAGCCAGAACGGTGCGTCCCTCGGAGCTTTCGAGTTGTGTGGTGCTGAGTTCGCGAATGATCAATCCCATGCTGTCGGGCACGCCGACAAGCACTTCAAGCACTTCGCGATCCCATGCCGGTAAACGCAATGCCGGCTGAGCCGCATCCGTCGAATCGTGAGGCGTGCGCTGGGGCTTTTGCTTGCGGATATCCTGCATGCGAGTTCGCAGGGCCTCTCGGGAAAGCCCAAACCGACGCGACAGCCTGCCGAGCACCTGATCTTCACGAAGGCGTCGCTGGGATGGGCTGACTGGCGATTGCGAAGAGACATTTGCCAGGGCCTTGAGCACGCTTTCGACAGCTTTCAGCGAAGCGTCGTCGCCCGCATGAGACGATAGCTTTGCCACCGCCTCATCCATTCGATAGTCAAGCGGATCGCCGGCCGACTCTAACAGCAATTCAAACGCCTCACGGCCCTCATCGAGCACAAATTCGCACGGATCTACGCCCGTAGGTAGACGGGCAATGCGAACATCGATCGGCTCGGCCAGCAGGACATCAAGAATTTCATCGGCTCGTCTTCGGCCCGCCGCATCGCCGTCCAGAACGAGCACGATCCGATCGGCATACCGTCGCAGGAGTTTGGCGTGGCGTTCGCCAAGGGCCGTGCCCAGCACAGCCACAACATCGTCGATGCCCGCCTGACGTGCCGCAAGGCAATCTGTGTAGCCCTCCACAACGACTGCGCGTTTGGAGCGGCTCATCGCCTCGCGAGCCGAATCGAGGCCATAAAGCATGGAACTTTTGGAAAACAACGGTGTTTCCGGGGAGTTTATATATTTTGCCGCGTCAGGCGGTGCACCGGGGAGCACGCGGCCGCCGAAGGCAACGCAGCGGGCAAGGGGATCGCGGATCGGAAAGATGACGCGGCCTCGAAAGCGGTCGTAATGGCCCGAAGTAGTCGAGCCAGACTGCCCGCCCCGATCCTGCCGCTCGACGGCAAGCCCGGTCTGCACGAGATGGTTGGCGGGAATGCCAGCAGCGGCAG
>QWQJ01000110.1 GCA_003670865.1 Planctomycetota bacterium
AGCACACCGATTGCGTCTCCACCAGGAGCCGATCGACCAACTGTCATTTGGGCAATATTGACGCCCATCGCACCAAAGGCGGTGCCCACTCGACCGATGATCCCCGGCACATCCTGATGCGTAAAAACGAGTAAAAGACCGTCAAGATAGGCCTCGAGGCGGTGCCCTTCAAGCTGCACAAGCCTAGGCATCGAATGGCCAAAAAGAGTTCCGGCCGCCCTGTGCACCCGGTCTCCTACAACAAGGTCGACTGCAACGACTGAACTAAAAGCACCCGGGTCAGTCCGGCTCTGTTCGGTTAATTCAATGCCCCGATCGCGCAGCAACATCTCGGCATTCACAATATTGACACCCTCTATCGCTGACTCGAGCAGTCCGGCCGCAAACGCGGCGGTCACCAAGCGAGTATTCCGGGAAGCGATCTCTCCACGGTAAGCGATCGAGCACGATCGAGGCGGTCCCTCGTCGAGCTGTGATAGGAGCAGCCCCAACCGCCACGCCAGATCAAGAAAGCCTCGTACTCCCTCAAGCGCAATGGAATCAATGGCGCTGGCATTGACGGAATGCCGAATGGCACCAGTCGATAGAAAATCAATCAGCAATCCCACTCCTTCAACGGCCACCTGTGACTGCGCTTCTTCCGTGCTCGCGCCTAAATGGGGAGTCACAAGAACGCCTGGCATGCCAAAGAGCGGACTGTCCGTGCAAGGCTCCTGCTCGAAAACGTCGAGTGCCACACCGGCAAGGACCCTGCGGTTGAGGCCTTCAACAAGAGCTTTTTCGTCATAGATGCCGCCGCGAGCACAGTTGATCAGTCGCACGCCAGGCTTCAGAAGATCTAGTTCTTCCATGCCGATCAGATGATGCGTATCGTCGGTTAACGGCGTGTGAACGGTGAGGTAATCAATCTGCGGCAACATCGCCCGCACGCTCTCGACGAGTTCTATCCCCAACTCACTGGCGCGATCGGGTGACAAAAAAGGATCGAAGCCGATCACTCGCATGTCGAAGGCCCTCGCTCGCTTGGCCACGGCTAAGCCAATTCGACCAAGACCCACGATCCCCAGCGTTTTTCCAGCCAACTGAACACCCATGAGCTTATTACGATCCCAGCGGTGGTCACGCAAACTCGCATCGGCCATGGCAACATTTCGTGACAAGGCCAAGAGCAAGGCAAAGGCATGCTCCGCTGTGCTCACTGTGTTGCCCGCTGGCGTATTCATCACGACGATGCCCTGCCTCGTCGCCGCTTCCTTGTCGATGTTGTCGGTTCCAACACCGGCTCGCACAATCGCCTTGAGCCGATGGTTTCCGGCCAGTGTTTCGGCTTTGATCTTCACGCCGCTGCGACAGATCGCGCCATCATGTCGAGAGAGCGCCTCCCGGAGAGATTCCCCAGAAAGCCCTACAGCCACCTCATAGGTGATGCCCGACGTTGCGGCCGCATCCAGCAAAGCAAGTCCATCAGGGCTAAGCGTATCCAGAACGATGATTGAAGGCATAGTCGTTTTCCGCTTGTCGTGCAGTATTCACAGAGGATGGAGGAACGTATGAATGGGTGAGCGAGTAGCTTGATTGAAAGAAGCAACCAGCAGTTTCGTCTTGAGTAATGCAGTTACCTAAATTCTATACTATACGCTTCACTCACTCAGGTTATGAAACGCCGTGATTTTTGCGGAAATCGAGCATGCAATCCCGCAGAGCCTCGACTCCCTCCACGGGCATTGCATTATAAATGCTCGCTCGCACGCCACCGACTGAACGATGGCCCTTGAGGTCAATCAATCCGCGATCTGCCGCAGCGGTTACAAAAGCTGTATCCAGCGACTCGTTCGGCAAGCGGAATGTCACATTCATATCGGAACGGCAGGAATGCTGTGCGTGACCGGTAAAAAATCCCTCCGAGCCATCCAACACATCGTATAGCAATTGTGCCTTCGCGCTATTGTGACGCTGAATGCTGGCAAGGCCACCCATGCGCTCGCGCACCCAGCGGCAGACAAGCCCGAGCATGTAGACAGCAAAGACTGGAGGGGTGTTGGAGCGGGAATCATTTTTAACGTGCGTTCGATAATCGAGCATTGTCGGCAGATCGTCACGCGAACGCTGGAGCAGGTCTTTGCGAATGATGACTGCCGTCACACCCGCAATACCAGCATTCTTCTGGGCACAGGCGTAGAGCAAACCATATTTCGAGATATCGATTGGCCGCGATAAAAAGTCACTTGAGCAATCGCAGACCAGTGGCACAGCACCGACTTCAGGATCATGCTTCCACTGCACTCCTTGAATTGTCTCATTGCTGGTCATATGCACATAGGCTGCATTTTTTGAAAACGAGAGTTCCTCAGCTGCTGGAATCCGATCGTAAGCGGTTGCAGCACCGTCCCATGCTATGTGAACGCTTCCCTCGCGACGGGCTTCCTTGAGGCCTGTCGCTCCCCAGGTGCCAGTCACAATCGAGTCTGCAGCTCCTGTGGCACCCCGCAAAAGATTCATCGGCACCATGGAAAATTGCAGGCTCGCGCCACCTTGCAGCAAAACAACTTCGTGGTCGTCACCAATGCCGACAAGCCCTCGGAGTTCTTGGAGAGTCTCTGCTAGAATCCGGTCGAATGCCGGACTGCGATGACTGATCTCCAAAACTGAGATTCCGATGCCGGGCAGGCTCAGCATGTCTTCCTGAGCTTGCTGCAACACCTCGAGTGGCAAAACTGCCGGCCCAGGTGAAAAGTTATAGACACGGCTATGGGCGGATTGGGTTAATGACTCGAATCTACGGTCCGTCACAGGTTCTCTCCACGATTTCAAAAAGCACTTTACGCGTGCCGCAAGCAAGCGAAACAGCCAAGAATAGGACCGACCAGCAAGATGGTCAACGGCCAGTGTTTTCGATCGCAGCAGACACCGCCGCTGGCAGTGGTGTGGATCCATTGACGGGCGGCAAAACCGGCGGCGGGAGCGCTGCCAAGCGTGATGCGTTGGCCTGCGCAGCGGTGTTGAGCGCAATCACTCTGGCCGATACGGCCGGCTGTTTTGGGTCGATGCTGATGGCTCGCGAATAGTTGGCTAATGCCAACGCTGACTCACCTGCCGATTCCCGTATCTGCCCCAGGGCAACCAACGCTCGAGTGTTATTGGGGTCGATTGCCAAGGCATCCATAAGATGATTCTCCGCGTCGCGAAGATCTCCGTGTTCTTCGCATAAGCGCGCTAATTCGATCTGCGGATTAGGGTTTGTGGGCTGGCGTTCAGCCCAACTTTGCAAGAGGGCAATGGCTTCAGCGGGTCGCTTTTGCTCAACCATTAATACGGCCAAGCCCCGCTCGCATGCTTCGTGATTTGGATTCCGCGCAAGACACAGGTGGTAGTACTGCTCCGCAGTTTGCATATCGACAGGTCTGGCAAAGAGCTTTGCTTGCTGGTGGTAGGTTGCTCCAAGATTATAAAAACAGTCCGAGCTACCCGGTTGCTGCGCGAGCGCCTGTTGAAAATGGGTGATGGCACCTTGGTAATTGCCCTGCTGATAGAGAGCAACGCCTTCTGCGTTGTCATTGCGCAAGAGCGATCCGCAGCCCGTAAGCGAAAGCAGCGCGAGGCCGCACAACCAGCCCTGAGAGAGGGCAGCCGCCCGCAATAAAATTTCTAATCCAGACCATCCGCGCATCGGTACGAGCACTCCGCCAGCCGCCGAGCATCTCTTTGAGTGCCGGACTTTACTTACAGCAGCCGTCAGGAACAACCCCAGTCCTCCCGCCCGAACGCGCAGCTCCCAGGCTTACACTCGGGTGTTTAGCCTGCCAACAGGAATGGGAAACGTTACGCCGAAGCAATGCGGGTGTATCCCAGCAGTCGGACCACCTCAAGAATCTCGCTGCACGTAGGAAACATTCGTCCGTTGCTATGCTTGTACTGATCCAATGCCTGCATGAATTCAACCTCATCGGCCGAATAGTCTCGCTCGCAGGTCGTGGGGTCGATCCAACGCCTCCGGTCGTTTTGAGTGGGAATCGCCGACGCTGGTGCCTCTTGAAACGACTGCTGTGATCGTTTTTTGAACCGAGCGGGCTGGGGCTGATTGGTACGGGGGCTTTTCAGGCCGGCGATTCGCATTCTGAGTTCCTCAAGTGCTTCGGGCTCGTTCTTCAGAAACTATGCACCATTCCTGATAGGCAAGCTTTGACGATCGCGTAAAGTAATTCTTTTTTTTGGATATTTTTGGGCAGTAAAACTCTGCGTCGTAACACAATCAGTTCAACCCCTACAATTGCGGCCATCGCGTCACAGCCCGTCTTCCCCAAGGAGCAACTGCCCACGCTGTCCATCGCTCATGACTGAAGACCAGCCTCGATTGAGGAACAGCGAGCCTGTCGCCTAGCGATTTCCAAACAGCCTTTTAAGGGCATCGGCCGCTGCATCGCGAGAGCTATCGGCTGCCTTCTTGGGAACCTCACCCAGCATTCCTGGCTTCAACTTTGCCTCTTTTAAGCCTGCAATCGTCATACTTGCAGACTTCGAAATGCCGGATGCCCCGGCAACTTCGTCGGTTGTTGCATGAATGCTGCTGTCATCCCCATTGGAACCGGGGGGCGGGTTACTCGCGTGAACAGCGTCGAGAGGGTCGGGTTTTTCAACCGGCGCCGTCGCCACGGAACTCAGCGAATGCGTCGTATCGAACATGCCTGCCGGCGAATCGTCGGCCATCAGCCAACGCGAGACATCGTTATCACTTTCTTTAGTGACTGCTTCCACGCAAGACACCTTTAATTCGAGCGAACCGACAGAAATACTGTCACCGTTGAAAACCTGTATTTTTTCGACAATCCGGGCCCCGTTTACAAACGTGCCATTGCGGCTCGATAAATCTTCAACAAAAACACCCCCAGGGCCAACATAGACCGCACAATGGCGTCGACTGACCTCTTCGCTAAGAGGTCGAACGTCGCATTCCTCGGCTCGACCTATCAGCAGTTTATTGCGCTTGATGGAAATCGCCCGACCGGCGCTTTTCCCAGATGCGATGATCAGTTTCGCGATCATGGATGGTCACTCGTGAAACATTCTAAATCAGTATCGGCTCGTCGAGGTTGTTCTCGCGAATGCCACAGTACCGTCCTCTACTAGCTTATCAAATAGGTGCCTGTTCCGGCCAATGAATTTGCTGTTCATAGAGTGGCAATCCCCATTTTTTTCTATAGGGCCACAGAATCTATCGTCTGTTGGTCCACCGTTCCTCGCGAAATCGTTGGGTAAAACTCTTGATTTCGAGTTCTTTTTCCAGCAAAAAGGACCTGGGTTGCTCTCGTACAATCGCCGAAAGACTCGCCGCTACCCGCTGGAGCCAACGCCGCTCGAGGTGGCCGCGGTTGAATGAATCGTTTGAAAATCCCGGTAAATCGGCCAGGCCTTGCTGGCGTACTTGGCCGCTGCCAACCGGTTCACCGAAGTCAGGGTTATGACAGATGAGCAGGCTACCGTGCTGCAGAACAGCACCTTCCAAACGCCTCTGGCTACTACCCATGATCTTGATCGGATCGGCATTCGCTGACCCGACCAAGTCTCCGGTTCTCCCGACCAAGTCTCCGGTTGACCGCCTCTCAAAACAAAAAAAAGGCTCAGGGGACTGGCCTCGGTTCTCAATTTCCGATTGACTCGACGGTGAATCAATAACCGCACGGTAAATCGTTGCGGCGATTCCATCTTCACGGAGCACCTCGGCCATGGCCCCATGCAGGGCGTCGTAGAGGAGTTGCGGAGCGGAACCCCAGGGATGGGTTTTTGGAACCGCTGCGGCGTAGGTTAGGTCACTGCCATGCACAATCGCTCCCCCGCCGCTGGGCCGCCGAACAATCGGCATGCCTCGAATTGCCCTTATGGCCAAGGCATCGGAAAGTTTTTGAAAAGCGCCCAGCGAGACAGTCGACTTCGACCAGCCATAGAGTCTCACGAGCATCCCTCCTCTTCGCTGAGCTTCCGCCGCCAGACACTCATCGGCCCCCATGTTGACTACACCATCGGCGTCGCCATCCCACCAGACATCAATCGTATTCACGGTGCTGCCGACCATGCCAACCGCTGGCTCTTGGCGGCCTGCACTTCATCAGGCCGGTTGACAGCGGCTGTGTGTGGTGCAGCCTGAACCAACTCCGTGGGTTCACCAATAATCGTTCGGATGGCATCGGCAAAGGCATCGAGCGTTTCACGACTTTCCGTTTCCGTTGGCTCAATCATGACCGCCTCGCGAACGGTGATTGGAAAATAAACGGTGGGGGCATGAAACCCGTAGTCGAGCAATCGCTTTGCCAAGTCCATGGCGGATATCCCGCTGCGAGATTTCATTTCCATCGCCGAGCCAACAAATTCGTGCAAGCATCCCTTCGAATACGGAACGGGCAAAAGGTCGCGCAGAAGGGCCAGGAGATAGTTCGCGTTGAGCACCGCATACCTCGAGACATCGGCCAAGCCATCGGCCCCAA
This sequence comes from Planctomycetota bacterium, assembly GCA_003670865.1. Lineage (GTDB taxonomy): Bacteria > Planctomycetota > Planctomycetia > Pirellulales > UBA1268 > BAIKAL-G1-2R. The sequence goes on from QWQJ01000110.1 coordinate 6,477, forward strand.
GCGTGCGAATGTATGCGTAAGCCCGCAGCAGTACGCCAACGTTTCCGAAAAAGCTGCGGACGCGTCCGATCGATTTAGGATGATTAAAGTCGAGAGAAAATCCTCCCTCATGGCGGACCACTCGCGGTGTCGGCAGGAAAGGCTCCAGCATCGCACGCACGGCAATTGGTCCGGCACCGGGACCACCCCCGCCGTGTGGACCGCTGAAGGTTTTGTGCGGATTGTAGTGCATCATGTCGGCGCCAAAATCTCCGGGACGGGCCGCCCCGAGAATGGCATTCATGTTGGCGCCATCCAAATAAATAAGGCCACCCGCCTCATGCACCAGCCTAGCGATCTCGACAATGTTGCGCTCAAATAGTCCCAGTGTGTTGGGATTAGTGATCATCAAGACGGCGGTCTGAGCATCGATTTTCGACCTTAAATCCACCATGTCGACCATGCCTTCGGCGTCGCTCTCAATGCCGATTGCCTTAAAGCCAGCCATCACAGCGCTGGCCGGATTGGTACCGTGGGCACTGGTGGGCACAAGCACATTTGAGCGGACCTCGCCTCGATCACGAAAATACGCGGCCGCTACCAAGAGCGCCGTTAATTCGCCCTGCGCACCAGCCGCCGGCTGCAGTGACACCGCATCAAGACCAGCGATCTCCGCAAAAATTCCCTGGAGATTCCAAAGCATTTCGAGCATTCCCTGCAAGCTTGACTCCGGTTGATACGGATGCACATCGAGCATTCCAGGGAGTGCCGCCAACCTCTCATTGCGCTTGGGGTTGTATTTCATCGTACAAGAACCGAGCGGATAAAAATGCGAATCGACCGACATATTGAGTGTCGATAGATTTGTGTAGTGACGCACAATATCGAGCTCTGACAATTCAGGCAGAGCTGGCGGAGCGTCGGCCCTCGCGTGGGCTGGGATCGCAGCGACTACATCCACCGCAGGCACATCGAGTGCTCCTACGCGGGCGCCGCGTCTGCCGGGGCGAGAAAGTTCAGAAAGCAGATTGGTGGACTGAGTGTTTCGCATGATTGTTATGATGGGATGGTGAGGAAGATACAAAAAGTGAATTAATCGCTAAGGCAAGTCCGTCGATTTCAGCGCGAGTGCGCCTCTCTGTTACAGCCACAAGCAGGCAGTCGTCGAGTTCGGGATACCAACGGCCCAGCGGCACGCCAGCCAGATAGCCTGCGGAAAGCAATTCGGCGACCAATTCGTTGGGACGACTCTGCGGATCACGAACAACAAACTCCTTAAAGAATGGTTGATCAAATCGCGCTGACAGCCGTTGGCCATCAAGCAACCGCCGATGCGCGTAGCTCGCCTTTGCCAAGCAGGATTCTGCCACTTCTCGCAGCCCCTGCGGCCCCAAGACCGCCAGATGAATGCTGGACCGTAATGCTAACAAGCCTTGGTTTGTGCAGACATTGCTTGTCGCCTTCTCGCGGCGGATGTGCTGCTCTCGCGTCTGCAGGGTGAGCACCCAGCAGCGATTGCCTCGGCGGTCGAGCGTCTGACCGGTTAATCGGCCCGGCATGCGTCGCACAAACGACTCGCGGCAGGCCAATATCCCCAGATAAGGGCCACCGTATGCCAGATGATTGCCCAGACCCTGCCCCTCGGCCACGACAATGTCCGCGCCGCAATCCCCCGGTCGCTTGAGCAAACCCAGACTGACTGGATCGACCGCCACCACTGCCAGTGCACCCGCTGCGTGGGCGACTTTCGTTAGGGCTGACAACTGCTCAATGCAGCCAAAGAAATTTGGTTGCTGGAGGAGGACGCAAGCCGTTTGATCGTCAACAACTTGGACAAGGTCTTGAGGCTGGAGCACTCCGGAAGGGCAGGCCGCGATGACTGTCTCCACCCCCAGATTTGCCAGATAGGTTTCCACGACCTGTCGGTATTCTGGATGCGCTGACGCCGAGAGCACGACTTTCTTGCGAGGCGTTACGGACAGCGCCATCAACACTGCCTCTGCAGCAGCGGACGCACCGTCGTAGAGGCTCATGTTGGAGACCTCCATGCCGGTCAAAGTTGTCATCAGCGACTGATACTCGAAATAGACTTGCAAATTGCCTTGACTCGCTTCTGCTTGGTAGGGCGTGTAGGAAGTGAAAAATTCGCCTCGGGCTGCCAGTTGATCGACCACAGCCGGTACAAAGTGGTCATAAGCCCCGCCCCCGAGAAAACAAACGGCGGACGCTGGCGAACTATTTCGTCCGGCTAATTCCCGAATATGGGACTCAAGCTCCATTTCGTCGAGCGCTACAGGAATCTTCAGCGGCCGTTTCAGCCGACATTCCGACGGAATTCCGGAAAAGAGAGATTCCATATCGCCGGGACCACCCGACAAACGAATCGTCTCGAACATGCGGCGAACGTCATCGGCAGTGTGAGGCAGATAACTCATCTGGATTCCAAAAAATGGGTGCGGCGGGTGTGATTGTGGCGGTGAACGAGTCGGCTAGTGAGATTGACTGCTGATGTG
>QWQJ01000030.1 GCA_003670865.1 Planctomycetota bacterium
CCCTCCTCGCTGCCCGAGATGCAGCCGAGACGGCCTGCAGGTTTCGCCTGAAACCCTGCGATCGCATGTGCTGCCTGAGGCTGTCGAATCGCTGAGCGAGCCGGCCTATTGGTGCTCGAGCGATCGCTGCAGCATCGCATACTTTGATCTATTCGAACGCACGATCGACAACCAGCACGCCCACGACCTGTATTGGCCCAAGGATCCTACCGCCCCGCTCTGCTCTTGCCATGGACTCACGTGCGACGACATCGACAGCGATCTGGCTGAGGGCGTGCCGACGCGGGTGCGGGCCGCTGTGCATAAGGCCGGTCAACCCGACGCTGCCTGTGCTACAATGAGTGCCGATGGCCGCTCTTGCGTGGGCCGCATTCAGCGAGCCTACCTGCGGCGTCGGGCCGAGTTGAGCGGTTAGTGATGCGACTTTTAAGCTGGAATATCCATAAGGGAATTGGCGGCCGCGATCGCCGCTACTCGCTGCAGCGAGTGATTGATTGCATCGAGGCAGAAAATCCCGATCTCATCTGTTTGCAGGAAGTCGACCGCTTGGTCCGCCGCAGCCAATACGACGATCAGCCTCGGTTGCTGGCCCAATACTTTCGCTGCTACTCGGTCTTTCAGCCGACCGTTCACGTGGGCGACGGCACCTATGGCAACCTCCTGCTTTCGCGTTGGCCAATCGAGAGCCGTCATCGGATCACGCTGCGTCACTATTCTCGAAAGCCTCGCGGTGCCCAACTGATAGTCGTCGACTCGCCCGAGGGCTTCCTGCATGTGGTGCACACGCATTTGGGTCTGACTGATCGCGAGCGGCACTCCCAGATGGATCGTCTTCTGGGACATATGCTTTTTCGCTCAGCCGATAATCTCTCGACTGTAATCGTCGGCGACCTCAACGACTGGCGTGATTCTTTGGCCACTGCCACGCTGGCGGCCAATGGTTTCACGCAGATTACCAGACCTACTTCTAACTTTCGATCGTTTCCTGCGTGGCTGGCTATCGGCTCGCTCGATAAGGCATTCGTGCGAGGTAAGGTCGATGTACGGCATGCGAGGATCGTCAAAACGAGTCTGTCAAAAACAGCCAGCGACCACCTTCCGCTCGTTGTTGACTTTCACCTACGGTAGAGGCTCTTCACGGCCTTCCGTTCTATTGGACACGGTTTAGTTTATAAGAAGTGGGAGATCGGCCTCACGTCCGCCTACAAATCGTAGGCAGAGTAAAGGTCTGCTCACGTGAGCGATGCGAGCACCTCGCTGGCGGCTTGGATCGTGGCTTCGATGTCGCTATCGGTGTGGGACTGCGAAAAGAAAAGTGCTTCGTATTGGCTACAGGGCATGTAGTGCCCGCGATCAATCATCCCCCAAAAGAATCGGCCATAGCGGGCTGTATCGCTCAAAGAAGCTGTTTTCCAACCTCTGACCGGCAAGATATCCGGGCCGGGCTGAAAAAACATCGTCATCATGCTTCCTTGGCGTGCGATCCAGACAGGGAGAGCCGCCCTTTTTGCCGCAAGGCCGAATCCCTCCTCGAGGCGGGCCCCGTGCCGCTCGAGCAGTGCATACGGCGGGGCGTCGCGAAGGAGTTCGAGAGTGGCTGTGCCGCTAGCGACTGCCAGTGGGTTGCCGGAAAGTGTTCCTGCTTGAAAAACTTTTCCAGCCGGTAGCACGTGATTCATGATGTCGCGTCTGCCGCCATAGGCCCCCAGCGGCAAGCCGCCACCCACAATCTTACCCAGCGTGGTCAAGTCAGGGGTCATTCCGAGAATCTGCTGAGCACCGCCATAGGATAGCCGAAAGCCCGTCATCACTTCGTCAAACACGAGCAAGGCACCGTGCAAGTGTGTCAGCCGACGGGCTGCCGCTAGAAAATCTTTGCTCGGCACAACCAGACCCATGTTGCCAACAACAGGTTCCATGACCACGGCCGCGATGCTGTCGCCAGCAGACGCAAAAAGGTCCTCGAGAGACTCAGGCTCATTGTATTCCAGCACGATCGTGTCGCGGGCCGTGCCGGCCGTGACTCCCGGCGAATTGGGAACTCCGAGCGTGGCGGCTGCTGATCCAGCAGCAACCAACAGGCTGTCAGCATGACCATGGTAATTGCCAGCAAATTTAATGATTTTGTCGCGGCCAGTGAAGCCGCGAGCCAACCGCACCGCGCTCATCGCCGCCTCGGTGCCAGAACTCACCATCCGCACCTTCTCAATGCTCGGTATTGCGTCAATGATGATCTGCGCTAGATGGGTTTCAGCTTCTGTCGGTGCGCCGTAGCTTGTGCCAAGCACAAGCGCGGATTGAATCGCGGCCACAACCCGCGGATGGCGATGGCCAAGAATCATTGGGCCCCACGAACCGATGTAGTCGAGGTAGGTATTGCCGTCGATATCTGTCAGGTGTGCGCCAAGAGCGCTCGCAAAGAAAATTGGCTCCCCACCCACGCCGCCAAAGGCTCTGGCCGGTGAATTGACGCCACCGGGAATGAGTTGGCCCGCGCGGGCAAAGGCCGCACGACTCTTAGTGCGTCGCTCGGCAGTGACAGCGTGTGGTGGAACCATACGTCAATGACTTTCTTTGAGAAGCTGCCGCGCCGTTGAAACTGACTGGGCTGCATGCGGTCTAGAATCATAGGTCTCAATCATGCTCTGTAGGAGTTTGAGCCGTCGATCTAGGCAGGCTGCCCGCCGTACCAGATCAGTTGTCTCGGAAGCCTCATGAGCCAGGTCCCTCGACTCACCCAGAATCTCAGTAGTGCGAAGAAGATCCTCCGCCTGCTCTTGGGCGGCCAGAGGTTCGATCCGCGCAAGCTGTCGCTGGGCAAGAGCCAGCCAAAGCATAGTGGTGTCGCGAGCCGTGGGCTCGGCTTCCGTCAATGGTTGGGCAGGTGGCGTGTGCAGGAGAAGCATCGCTGCTAGAAGCGTGGCACAGGCTGTAGGGCTCTGGGCTTCGCAGGCCATGGCAGCGCGATAATCACGCTCGATTGGCTCTAATAGCGAACTGCCTAATCGCCGCCTTCTGGCCCGCTTTTCCAGCGAGTTAATTTCAAGAGTCTGGCTAAGTCGCTGAATGTCTGCCGCCCGCGAGTCGTTTTTATACCGGGATAAAAAAAGCTGAATCGACGACTGGGCATCCCGCAGATCGGCGTCTTCGTTACCGGCAATGAATAGGATGCGATTGTAAAGGTCAGTTGCTGTTAAAGGTTTGAGCAGGAGATAGCTGCCGTAGATCACGCATGCGACAGTTGCGATTGCCGTGACGATCTGCAAGCGTTGCTTTCGTATACGCTCAGCCTGCGACTGTTGAAACGATGTCCGCTCCAGTTCCTCGACCGTCGTGAAGCGGTTGAGAGGCACTCGATCGACATGCGTCGTCGCACTTGAAACCTCGGTCGGCAGCCGCGTCGGCTCACCAGCAGCCTTTTCGGTGGCCATTTTGTCAGCAAATGTCGGCCCTTCACGGCGTTTCGGAAGGCCCGAACCTGAAGAAAATGCTTGTGTGTGTGCCACTCCACGAGCGGTGACCGAAGTGGCCGCCGGTGGTGGCGTCATGTCCTGCGTCTGGCCCAGCAGGTCGATCGAGGCGGCAGGATCGGTCGTAGGATCGGCCGCAGCGGGTGGCGAAATGGTGTCAGGCAACGCCTCAATCGCCATCAGCAGCCGGCCGAGTGCCAGTGCGCTCGTGGGTCGTGCCTGTGGATCCTTGGCTAACAATCTGTCAATCAATTGATCCAGCTCGGCTGGCACCGTCGCAAGCGAAGACACCCGACGGGGCACCTCACGCCGCTGCTTCTCGAGGAGTTCGGTCATCTGGTTACCGTGAAACGGAGGCCTGCCTGTCAGCATGGCAAACATCACTAACCCCAGCGCGTAGAGATCGGCTCGGTGATCGACCGGTTGGCCCGCTGCCTGCTCTGGTGCCATATACTCAGCCGTACCGACAATGTTTCCGTGCGCGGTGTGACCTCTGCCACCAAACAACTTTGCAATGCCAAAGTCGGCCAGCTTTATGCTGCTCGATAGATAAACACCGCCGACATGAGCGCTCTGCGTGTCGGTGGCGGCGGGACCTTCGGGCAGAAGGAGATTGGCTGGCTTGAGATCCCTGTGCACAACGCCATGATCGTGAGCGATTTTCAGTGATCGGGTAATGGTTAGCGCCGTTGCCACTGTTTCTCGCCACGAGAATGTCCGACCCGACCGCAGAATCTGCTCGAGGCTTTTGCCATGAACTAGTTCCATAGCAAAATAGGGCTGGCCATCTTGCTCACCGAAGGCTAATAGTTGCACAATGCCCGGATGTCGCAGGCCCTTGAGGGTTTCGATCTCCGCGTGAAATCGCCTGCGAACCCCGGCGTCCTCGGCTAGGTGAGACGCCAGGATCTTAACAGCCACCAAGCCACCGCTCGTAGTGTCGGTGGCTTCGTAGACAGCCCCCATACCGCCGCGACCAAGTCGCTTTAGGATTGTGTACGGGCCTAATTGCGTGGGCTGATTGGACTGCATAACAAGAGTCTAGTCGCTAGGACGTCGAGAGTAACGCCAAAACTTTTTGCCACTACGCTACAACTACGAGCTCACGGCAAGGCTACGTTTCCACATGATGATGGCAACAGGATACAGGGACAAGAAGGATTGACGCGATATGGGCAGTCTTGGTCCGAGCGATAGATTGAAAACAGGCCGCACAGTAGTCCTTGCACGAGGCTCAAATCAAGCTCGCGGACTGGCGCGGTATGCGATCGCTTTTTTACTCGGTGATCCACAGCCGATTGGAGCTGCTACGCTCGATCGACTAGAACAATTTCATCTCGACAGTGTTGGGTGCGGTGTGTCGGCCCTTGCGATGAAGGCCAACGCACCGACAGTGTTACGTCGCGAGGCCCTTGCCGCGCCCCCTTCGCTGGCTTTAGCGGGGAGAAGGACCGGAGCGCTATGCTTCGGCGCCAGCCGCTTTTCAGCGGTTGAAAAAGTGGTGGCAGCCAATGTGTCAGCAGTCCGGGAATGGGACTCCAACGGCACAAACTTTGGCTACGACCCACTTCGTGGCCGCACGGCGGGCGAGTTTGGTCACAACGACTTTTATCCTGTGGCGATTGCCGCTGCTCATCTAGCCGGTCTGGATGGCAATACAACGCTGCGGCTGATGCTCTTGATCGATGAGATTCGTGGCCGATTGGCGGAAGTGTTTGCCCTGCGAAAGTATGCGATCGACCATGTTCATCACGGCGCTGTGGCTAGCGCTGTGGCGTTTACGGCAGCCCTGGGAGGCACGGAAGATCAGATTGAGTCGGCAGTCGGTTTGGTCGTGGCTCACTACGTACCGTTCCGTGCGATCCGCGCTGGCCATCAACTTTCCGATAGTAAGGGAGCATCGGCTGCCCTCGCGGCGGAAACGGCCGTCATCAGCAGTTTCCGTGCACTTGCTGGGTTTGTCGGGCCAGCCGACGTGTTTCGTAATCCGCTGGCGATCTACCGGCTCAATCAGCCCTGCCCGGAGGGAGAAAGCCCTTTTGATTTGGAACTGGGACAATCTGAAGACGCGTTTGCGATTCACGGCATGCACTTTAAACTGGGCCTCTACGAGCATCAGTCGGCCGGGGCGATTGCCGCCCTCATCAATCTCCTGACTCGCTTCCCTGCCCTTGCTGGCGATATCGACGGAATCCGTGCACTGCGCGTGAAAATCTACGAACCAGCTTTTTCGATCATCGCCGATCCTGCCAAACGGTGGCCCTCAACGAGGCAATCGGCCGACCACTCTCTTCCTTACATAGTGGCGCGGACACTCTGGAAGGCTCGCGTAGCCCAAACGCCCGATTGGGCCGAATTGATGCTCCTGCCAGAGGACTATGACGACGAGGCGATTGGAGCAGCTGAAATTCGAGTGCTGATAGAAAAAATTGTAATTGAACACGGCGGCCGTGAGTACGATGAGAAATATCCAGACGGGATTCCCACGAGCCTTCAGATTGATCACGTGACAGCTGGTGTGCTTGAGAGTGGGCTGGTGCAGTATCCGCTCGGCCATGCTCGCTCAGATCCCGGTCGCACCGCCGCAGTGCTCGATCTTAAATTCACTCGGCTGGTGGCCGCCGCGGTAGATGATCCGCAAGCGTTGCGGGAAAGAATGAAAATCAGCGGACGAAGTATTGAGGAGATTGCGGAGCTTTATGCGTTTTCCATTCACGGGTGTGATCCCGGTTGATAAGCCGCGTGGCGTGACGAGTCGTCGCGTGGTCGATGTGGTGGGCCGGGCGTTATCGATGCGCGCCGTGGGCCACGCCGGCACGCTCGATCCACTTGCGAGTGGTGTTGTCATTGTCTGTGTTGGGCAGGCGACAAAACTCGTCGACTATCTCCATGATCTTCCCAAACACTACACGGCGACTTTTTTTCTGGGACAATCGAGCCCATCAGATGATTTAGAGACAGCTGTAGAGTTCGAAGAAAATCCTCTGCGTCCTTCGCTTGTGGAGGTTGAAAAAGCGGCCGATGGCTTTCGCGGTGATATTTGGCAGCGCCCCTGTGACTACTCCGCCGTGCATGTTGATGGCAAGCGGGCCTATCGGTTGGCGAGGGCAGGTCGAGTGATCGAAATTGATGCCAAGCCAGTGAGCATCGACAGTCTTACGATTACCAACTACCAGTGGCCCCTACTGTCGCTTAATCTGATCTGTTCTTCGGGCACATTTGTGCGAGCACTCGGCCGCGATCTCGCTGAATCCCTTGGTACCAAAGCTTTAATGGCCTCGCTGGTGCGATCGGCGATCGGGACTTTTTGCATCGAGACTTCTTTACCGCTAGTGAGTTTTGAGTCAGGCCAAGGAGGCTCTGCACTTGCCTCCGCCCGGGCGGAGGCAAGTCTTTTACCTCCGCTGGCTGCCGTGGAGCATATGCCCCGCCGAACGCTAGACGCCGATACGCTGGCCCTAGCCATTCGCGGTATTGTGATTGTCTTACCAGATGGGAGTGCCGACGCCGTGGCAGCGGTTGATTCAAGCGGCGTGTTGGTAGGTATTCTCAGAAAACATTCTTCCGGTGGCTATCGTCTAAAACCTAATTTCTTGGGCCACTAGGGGGTCAATCCTTCTTAGCCGTCTCGATGAATCGGGACGTGCTTTGAGACGAACGACTTGAACGGAAGGACTCGAACTCATAAAGCGACTCAGAGATAAAACGATTTCCAAAGCCGACTTTCTCAATAAGTGGATTGCGTATCGCTTGTTTCGCATCGTCATTGATTCCTGCTTCAATCCCAATTCAGCGACTTTCGTTGACTTCAATCGTCCGCCCGGATTGTCATCTGGACAGTAGGAATTATTTGGTGATCCTGGTCCACTGCCTCAGAGATTCCGCAGAACGAAAAATCGCTCAGGCCCGTTGCCCAAAGAATCTGTGGATCCACCAACTTGACAGACGCATAGCCAACCATTCATATGAGGGGACGTTTCACTCGAGTCGTTCCTTTTTAGCCGCAAGGGTTTAAAAAATGAAAATCAGTTTTAATCTTTTTCTAACACTGTTTCTATCACTGTGCCTGATTACGACGGTAGTTGCGTCGGATTCCAAAACCACCAAGAGCACCGAACAATCAGCTGCCAACGCAGCCAAGAAAGCCGACGCTGCTAGGACGAAGGCCGAAGCTGTTAAAAATGCTGAGGCAAAAAAAGCTGCCGATGTTAAGACGAAGGCCGAAGCAACTGCAAAGGCTCAGGTAAAAAAGTTGGCCGATGCAAAGATCGCCGCTGCTGTCAAAGAGGCCGAAAAAACTCGCCGGGAGATCGCTGCCAAACGCTTGGCGGATCTGAAGATAGCCTCTCGCCAAAAGCAGAGTCTGGCCACCAAGGCAATGCAACAGGCCGTCGCTAGTCAAAAGGCGGCAGTCACAGCGAGTGATCAGGCCACGTCAAAGCAAAAAGCTGCCGATCAAGCCAAGCAGGTGGCCAGCAATGCCGATCGAACTGCGGCGGCATCCAAGCAGACGGCCGCTCAGATGACGCAGGCCAGCGAGGCAGCGATCAAGCTGGTAGCAGACGAAGAAAGTCGGCAGTCCGCCGATGCCAAGACTCGTCAAGCAGCCGTGGCGATGCGAACCACTCAGCCCACCGCTCCGGCCACCCCAGTCATCAAGAAGGACGCCGCAAAGCCTTAACGCTTTATCCATCTCAATTTTTAAGGCCGACGCTAGCTGCCCGTGGACAAAGTCCTCCATGCACTTTGTCCACTTGAAAACCTCCGGTTTTTTGCGGGTGCTACGCACCCGGGTCCGCATCGTGCGGTCCAACACGTGGTTTATCCACAGCCTGCTAGGGAGTCAGTGGCTTTCGTTACCATTTTTACTGCGTCTGTCGGGAAACTGTCTTATTGAAGGGCTTTGCTGATAGCTTCTTGAAATAGTCGATCGGCGCTCGATCATGGGCGCTGGTCGTGCTACGGCAGGGCTGACGCTTTACTCATGATTTAAAACTGGCATCCTCATGCAGTCATTCCCTAGAAATTGATCCTCTAGGGTCTTCGCAGTCGGTGCCCTCGGCACAATCGGCACGATGTGTTGCCCGATCATCTCCACGAAGGGCCACCGGCGCTGGTTTTGGCCTGTAGAGTTAGTGTGGAAAGGATCCAGCCATGGCCTTCGTCGATCGTATGAATTCCTCTGTAAGCCGTTCTGTTTCGCCTGTTGTCGGTCGAATCGTCGGCGGCAGTTCGGCGATCGCTACACCGCTTGCCCCTCTGCCCAACGCAGCGTTAGCAACCCGCGATCGGGTGCGTGATCTCACGGCGCTCGCTTTGTTGGCGGCGTCGGCCTTTGTGATTGCCGCGCTGGCTACATTTGATCCAGCTGATCCGCCACTAGCCCGCATGTTTCCGCCACACGCGTGGGCCACAAATGCCTGTGGATTTTTTGGGTCTGCGGTGGCATCGAGCCTCTATGAGATTTTTGGCTTGGGGGCGTGGTTTGTTGTCGTA
>QWQJ01000088.1 GCA_003670865.1 Planctomycetota bacterium
CCACGCATGCGTCGAAGTCGCGACGTGGAAGAAAATCCAAGAGTTGCGAAAACAGGAACTGCCCGTCGAACACAAGACCACCTTGCCCTTTCCGGCGGCGGAAAATCCGCCGAGCCGGAGGCTCAATGTCCTACCGAGCTGAAGTCGTGTACAATGCGTATTGCGTGTAACCCGTTGCGAGGCATGGCGTTCGGGCCGGGAGCTAGGCCGTTAAACGGACACTCCTGAATCCAGATGAACTGCGAGTTGTGATTGAAGATTTATGGTTCTGGATTTGATGTGTCTGCGACAGCGAACGGCGGTTGCGGACTCGTCGGTATCACCGAGCGAATACGCCTTGCGGGAGGCAGATCCACAATTAAAAGTCTCCCGGGAATGGGGACTCGGGTGTCGGCGTGGCTGCCGTTGTCGGCTGGTCTTCGCCCCACAGGCCCATGTGCGACTCAAATCTCGAAAACAGCCTCCTATTCCTAGCCCCACCGAACAGGGAATTGCTCGCGGCCTGATTGGCGGTACCATACACTTGAATTGTCCAACGTCCGGCTTTCGCAGATCCTCTTCGCGATCTCGAGCGATCCAAAATCTTTCGTTGTTTGTAAAGGAACCGCTTGTGAAGCTCCGGCTCGCTTTTCTTTCTGCGGCAACGTTCTGTTGCCTGATTCTTCAGTTTGGGTTGGTAAATTTAGTAATCGCCGATACGGTGTACGTCGTGGGCAAGTCGACAAAGCAACTCGTCTCGTTTGATTCAGCGAATCCCACAGTCGTCACAACGCTCTCCTCCGCGCTCGTAAGTCCTTCGGCGCTCGCGATGGGCCCAGACGGCAATCTCTATATTGGTGAGTGGGGCGACGGCGATACGATCAATCCCCGGGTTTCACGATACGATCTCGCCACCGGCTTACTGTCGACTGCGGTTTCGCTCAATCCACTCACGCAAGAAAATCCGGCGGCAATTGCGTTTAGACCCGCTCTTCAAGGTGGTGAGATGCTCATCGGCCGTCTCGGGGCCGGCCCCATTCTAAAGGTGAGCGACTGGACTACCGTTTCGCCAACGATCTCGTCGTACACAACAGGTGTCGCTCTGGACGGCGGCCTCGGATTGGCTGTGGCCGCAGATGGATCGCTCTATGTCAGCAACACTCTCTACGGCTATAACGCGACCTACGGCATCCCGGTGGCATCTGGCAATATCGTCCGATTTAGTTCTAGCGGAACCTATCTAGGCGTAGTTGCAGCTGACGGTTCTAGCTCGGGAGGCCTTTCTGGTCCAACCGGCCTTTTTCTTGCTGGCTCGACGCTCTATTCAGCCAGCGTCATGAATGGAAAAGTCTTTACAACCAATCTTGGGACTGCGACCACCTCGCAATTTGCCACAACGGGCAACTCCTTTGAAGCCGGGCCGATTGCCTCGCTGACAGACGGCTCTTTGCTCGTGGGAAGTGTTTCGGGGCAGAGCAACACTATCTACCAATTCTCCCCGGGCGGCTCAATCTCTGGCGGCGTGACCAATCTTGCTTTCGGCCAAGTCGGTGGAATTGTAACCGTCGTGCCCGAGCCATCCTCAGCTGTATTTATGGCAACAGCTTTTATTGCCGCGATGGCACTGACGGGGGTGCGAAAGTATCGGCGAACTTCGCGGCTCAAAATCTGATGACGAGATTCCGCCGCGGATTGACGCTGGTCGAATTGCTCGTTGTTGTAGCCATCATTGGCATTCTCGCTGGTGTTTTACTGCCGGCCGTGCAGCAAGCCCGCGAGGCTGTTCGCCGCACCAGTTGCAGTAATAATCTCAGGCAGTTGGGCCTGGCGCTCGCCAACTACGAGTCGGCCCGCAAACGCTATCCGATGGGAGCTGAATCACGAGCGTGGCCGCAGCAACCGACTTTTCCCCATCAGTTGTTTCGCTGGTCCACCCTCGCTCACCTAACGCCCTATTTTGAAGAAGCACAGATTCTGCTGAGCCTCGATCTTACGGTCCCGCTTTACATTGGTTTTGCACCCAACGACATCGCCGCACAAAATAAACCGATTGTCAGTAAAACTGTCTCGCTCTTTCTTTGCCCGAGCGATAAAAGCGTGGCTGTTTCTACAACCTTTGGTCCAACCAATTACGCAGCCTGCTCGGGCAGTGGCATTGGCGGTGGGACTCCGTTTGACGCTGACGGACTCTTCTTCATCAACTCAGCGACCAAGCCGAAGGACCTCTCCGACGGCCTGTCTAAGACGGTCTGTTTTTCCGAAAGCATCCTTGGAGACGGCCCCCAAGCCACTCAAAATCGCGCGTTTGCTCAGGCCACAACGGCCTATGCATTCACCTTTTTTATACCCCTGACGGAAACTCGCTGCCAGCGAGCGACCTATTGGAACTTCACCGACCTGCGGGGGTTTTCCTGGGCAAACGGTGAGTACCGAACCACGCTCTACAATCATTATCGCACGCCTAACGACCCAATCATCGACTGCATTGGAGTGGAGATGAGTAGTCTCGACATTGCGAAAATGTATGCCGGCTATGGTTGGCGGGCGGCACGGAGTCGGCATCCCGGCGGCGTGAATGTTGTGACGGCCGATGGGGCGGTGCGGTTTATCCCCGACGCGGTCGATTCCGACGTTTGGCAGGCACTTTCGACCCGCGCCGGCCGTGAGATACCGGCGGGGTCGGCGACTGAATGATTGGTTTTTTTCTTCCCTTTCTGGCCGTCACACCGTCCTGGGGCTCGCCCTGGGATTTCTCTAGAAGATTCTGTTCGGATCCCATCGATACGTTTGTTGTGGAGTCTTGTTCCTCGACGGGCTTCGCACCCGAACGAAGCCAGCGGAGGAGTTTCTGCATATCGGTGGGTAGGGAACTTTCAAACCGCAAATCGGCCCCGCTCAGAGGATGCACAAAACCAAGTTCTGTAGCATGCAGCGCCACTCGCCTAGCTCTTGAATCATCCACCCCGGCACTGCCTCGCGGTGCAAAGTAGACGCGTTCACCACAGACCGGATGCCCTGTCTCAGCCATGTGGATCCGAATCTGATGCGTGCGGCCAGTTTCCAATCGGCATTCAACCAGCGTGTAGGCATCGCCAAAATGTTCCAACGGCGCGACGTGAGTCACGGCCCACTTGCCTTCTTCGGTTTCAGAAGAACCCCGGCGGCCTTCGCCGCTGTCTCGTACCAGATTCGTTTGAATCGTGCCGGCACCGACGCGGCCCACGCAGATCGCCAGATAGCGACGGTGAGTTGTGTGCGCCCGAAACTGCTCGGCCAAAATGCGTTCGGCAGGCACGGAGCGGGCAAAGATCACTAATCCGCTCGTCTCACGATCCAGCCTGTGAACGGCTCGTACAGGCGGAATACGTTTGGGTTTCTGTCCGCCCTTGCCGGTTTTTCCACCGCCATTGTGAACTAAAAAACGGGAAATGGCCTCGGGTACCATCTCGTCGAGCGTGGGCTGAATCTGCCGGCGACGCGAAGACCAGCCGAGTTCTTCGGTGTGTCGCGTGGTTGTTACGCCGGAGGGTTTATCGACGACAACGACTTGGTCATCCAGATGTACGATCCGCACATCGTCAGTCTTTGGCGGCGGTGCTGCGGCCACAGGTAAAATCTTGACGACCTCTCCTTCTTTGAGTCTGCGGGCAATATCGGTGCACACATTGCCATGGATCAACACATGCCGCGACCGGACGAGTTTTTGCACGGCCGACCAACTCGCGCCCTCGGCGCGCACACGCAAAAAAGCTGCGACCGTCTGCCCCCGGTCGGCGGCCGTGACATGATGGACTGTTCCCGGGCTTGGTTTCATCAGATTTCCTAGAGTTCTTTCCCACTAGTCGTACACAGAATTTCGGGTCTGGCTGCTAGGCCTCAGGCGATTTGCCTCAGCAAACAGGCCGCACTGCATAGCTTCGCTTGACCACGATACTGCCGATTTTAGACTCTATCAGGCGCTTCTGCACGCAGAACCTTCCTTGAGCGTCTTCCATCCCTTTTTTGCTAGGATTTTAGAACTGTGCCCGGCACTTGCGTTATTGGTCTGCAATGGGGCGACGAAGCCAAGGGGAAACTCGTAGACATCCTCACCGAGGATCACGAGATCGTCGTGCGGTATCAGGGAGGCGCCAACGCCGGCCACACGGTTGTCTCTGGTGATCAAACTTGGAAACTCTCGCTGATTCCCAGCGGCATTCTCCGCGATGCGGTCGTTTGCGTAGTCACCGGCGGCGTGGTGCTCGATCCAGCCAGCGTGATCAAGGAGATTGACGGTTTGAAATCGCGGGGCGTACTGGTTGGCCCAAAGCTCAAGCTGAGCGACCGGGCTCATTTGGTTTTTCCTTGGCACATCGCCGAAGACCGCCTCCTCGATGGGAGCTTGTCAGGGGGCGAGGCTATCGGCACAACCGGCCGGGGCATCGGTCCTTGCTACCGCGACAAAGTCGGACGATCGCTGGCGATCCGGCTAGGCGATCTCTACCGCGATGATTTCCGCACCAAGCTTGAGCATATTGTTGCGTTCAAAAATCGGCTTCTCAACAATTGGCATGAGAGTGCCGATGCGGGGGCAGTGGGTATCGCGGCCGGTGGCGGATCACAGCCCAGCCCCCAACCGCCCCTCGACGCCGCAGCCATCCACTCGCAGTACATGCAGTATGCCGAGCGACTGCGGCCCTATGTGTCTGACACAACAGCCTACCTGCTCGACAACGTCGAGGCTGGCAAGCGACTTCTCTTCGAAGGCGCGCAAGGTGCTCTGCTCGACATTGATCACGGCACATTCCCTTTTGTCACCAGCAGCAATTCGTCGGGCGTTGGAGTGGCCAGTGGATCAGGCGTGCCGGGCCGCTGGATTGAGCGGGTGATCGGTGTTGTGAAGGCCTACTCCACGCGGGTTGGCGGCGGCCCGTTGCCAACCGAACAGATGAATCCAATCGGTGAGCATCTGCGGCAGCGGGGTCGCGAGTATGGAACCATCACGATGCGTCCGCGTCGCTGTGGATGGTTTGACGCCGTCGCCGCGAGATACACCGCCCGACTTTCTGGCGTGGATCAACTCGCCGTCATGCTGCTCGATGTGCTCGGCGGCCTCGACGAACTTAAAATTTGCTCGGCCTACACAATTGATGGAAATCGCGTCGAGCAGTTTCCCAGTCATGTTGACGATCTTAAAAAGGCTGTTCCCATTTACGAGACACTTCCCGGCTGGCAGGAAGATCTCTCGTCGCTGCGCAGCTATGATGACTTGCCGGCGACAGCCAAGCGGTATCTGGCCCGGATCGGTGAATTGCTCGGCCGCCCAGTCGCAATTGTCTCCGTCGGCCCAGATCGAGAGCAGACGATTTTTTGCGAGCCCCCAGCCACCCAGCAAAAACAATGGCCACGCCACCCGCTTCGCACCTCCGCCAACACTTGAAAGCACAAGCGACAGAAACTGCCGACGCCGCTTGTGGGCCGAGCGATCTGCCTCGCCACATCGCCATCATCATGGATGGCAACGGCCGCTGGGCGCAGCAGCGCGGCCTGCCTCGCATCGAAGGCCACCGACAAGGCGTGGCAAGTGTGCGGCGCATCACAGAGCACTGTGCCCGCTTGGGCATCGGCCAACTGACGCTCTATTGCCTCTCCAGCGAAAATTGGCGACGGCCCGAGATGGAGTTACAGTTTCTCATGCACCTGCTTGAGCAGTACATGATTGAAGAGCGGTCGCTGTTGCTCCGCGAGCGAATCAGTGTTTCGATGATCGGTCGTCGGGAAGGCCTACCTGCCGCCACGCTTGAGGCCTTGGATCGCACCATCGAACTCTGCTCGGCCAACGATGGCATGCGACTTTGCCTGGCTGTGAATTATGGCGCCCGCGCGGAGATTGTCAGCGCTGCTCGTGAACTAGCCCGCGACGCTCGTGACGGCCACATCGATGCCGACGCCATTGACGAGGCGATGCTGGCGGCGCGGCTCGACACATCCGGCATGCCCGACCCTGATTTGCTGATCCGCACAGCTGGTGAAATGCGAGTCAGTAATTTTTTGCTCTGGCAGATCAGCTATGCCGAGATGTGGGTTACCCAATCCCTCTGGCCCGATTTTGATGCCGCTCATCTCGATGCTGCGATCACCTCATTTGCCGGGCGTGACCGCCGTTTTGGAGGGCTTTCCCAATCATGAATTCGACCTTGGCGTCCGCTGCCGCCGCTGAGCCTTTGAGGAACGCGGTTATTCCCACTTCGCTGGCCTCGCGAACGGTGGTCACGCTGCTTGTCAGCGCAGGATTCTTGACCCTCGCTTGGGCTGATGCCACTCAACTTGGCAGAAGTCTGCCAGCGTGGTGGCTTTTGCCGGTGGCCGTTGTGCTGGCCATTGGAGCCACCGATGAAATGCTCCGGCTCTATGCCACTCGCGAGATACTATTGCCGGCGTGGCTGATGCGACTGGCTGTAGTTTTAACCCTGCTGGCGCCGGCACTGTGTCTGCAGGCCTTTTCCTCGAACTCTTCTGCTTTTCTCTCCGACGCGTCGCCTCTGACGGCCATGGGCTGGCCAGCGATTGCCGTCACCGTTTCGATCGGGTATCTGTGGATCAGAGAAATCGTTAGCTATTCCCCGCACAGCCGAGCCCTTGAGCGACTCTCTGCCGGGGCCTTGATCATCACGATGATCGGCCTGCCGATGGCATTTATGGTGAGCCTGCGACTGCTTTGCCTGACGGGTCTTGATCCGGCCGACTTGATACAGGGAGAATCTGTTACCCCGGGGAAAGGCTTAGGCATTGTGCCGTTATTGAGTCTTGTGGCAGTCGTCAAGGCGGGAGATGTTGCCGCT
The DNA here is from genome assembly GCA_003670865.1 of Planctomycetota bacterium. Classification (GTDB taxonomy): domain Bacteria; phylum Planctomycetota; class Planctomycetia; order Pirellulales; family UBA1268; genus BAIKAL-G1-2R. The sequence continues at coordinate 6,801 of QWQJ01000088.1, forward strand.
TATGTGGTTGGCTCTTTCTGTGGTCGACAGCGTTTAGCACCGCTATTAAGTCCGGGGAAAACATGGGAGGGCGCGAGTGCATCGCTGCTTGGGTCAATCATTGCGGCATGGCTGGTGCTGGCTGGTTTGGGATTTGAATTGTCATCGCGTCCGTGGGGTGGTTGGCTGGTCTTTGGCGTGGGCGTTGGACTGGCAGGAATGTTTGGTGATCTGGCCGAATCGCTGCTCAAGCGAGAACTCGGCGCGAAGGATTCTGGGCGTTCCCTCGGCGGCTTGGGCGGTGTGCTCGACCTGATCGACTCACTGCTGTTTGCGGCCCCTGTGGCCTGGATCCTTTGGATAAGCGGACGCTAGCGATTCCGCCGGCCCTATCCCACGGCGTTCTGAACGCTTTAAGCAGAGGATCCGTTCTCTGGCCCTACTTTTGGCCATTTTTTCGTTAGATCGCGCCCCTCTCAAAACACGGTTTTTGGCCAATCAACACAAAAGTGTCAAAAAAAAGCGGTATGATTGGCTGAGGCAGAAAAATAAAAAACACCTATACCACCCAGAGGAACGGAGTGCGCGCCGAGCCTGCAATTTCCCCGCTGCGTTCCCTTGTTGTCCCGGGACTCACTGTGGATCTATGCCCCTGCACTCGAAAGTGATACCAGCTTTGCCACCGCCTTGGGTCACGCGAGTCATTATCGTCGGTGCCGGTGGTTTTGGCCGCGAAGTGCTGCAATGGGCCCGCGATGCTTGGCCGGCCCACGCTCATCTGATCGCCGGGTTTCTTTCCGCCAACGCCGATTGCTTCAAAAATTATCCCAGCCATAGCGGTTTGAAAATCTTTGCCGACCCAGAAGACTTTAAGCCAGACCCCGGCGATGCTCTGCTCTTGGCTATCGGTATTCCAGAGAGCCGCCGCCGCGTGGCTGAAACACTCGGCTCCCAAGGCGCCACCTTCCTGACGCTCATTCATCCGACAGCCATCGTGGCCCCCACCGCCAGAATTGGCGAAGGCAGCATCCTTTGCCCCTACTCGATTGTCAGCGATTCAGCCTGCTTGGGTCGACTTGTGGTTTTAAATTACCATACCTCGCTTGGCCACGATGCCAGCGCAGGTGATTATTCTGTTCTCTCGCCCTACGCCACGCTCGGGGGTGGGGCAGTGATTGCCGAAGATGTCTTCATGGGGATGCATTCCTCGATCGGGCCGGGAAAAAAAGTGGGCGCCCGCAGCAAGGTGAGTGCAAATTCCGCTGCATTAAATCACGCACCAGAGGATTCGATCGTGTACGGAGTGCCGGGCCGATCGATGCCCCGTTTCAGCCTGCAAGAATAGATGCCAAACCATTCCGCGACCCGCAGTGTATCGAATCCATTCCTTGGCGGTTGGTGGGCCATCGCCTGTCTTTTAGCGAGTTGCTCTGGGATGCCCCCGCTGCTTGCTCAAGAATCACCGCCGAGCGTCCCGACTGTGGCACCGCTTGAGATTCCGCCCGCCACTCGGGTTGGCGCCCCAATCATGTTCATGCCAGATGTCAATCGGCTGACAAACTATTTAAAACAACCTCCGGAACGCAACTGCCCCATCCCGAATCTTTCCATCAACCGCGAAACCTACTTCAAATGGCTGGAGTTTTCTGGCCACCTCAAATACGCCCGCGAAGCCACGACCCACGGGCAATACGGCCCAAGGCACTTTATGCCGGTGCTGGCGAAATATGTTGAGAGTGGCGACCCAGCATACGGCAACGCGTGCATTCAAATGCTCAAGACTTTTGACACGTGGATTCGAAAAGATGTCGCGGAAAAAGGTTGGCAATCGATGTTCTGCGAGGAGTTTGGGTACATCGGCCTCTACCGCCATGTTCTTGCAGATCGCGGGCTTATCTCGCCCCAAAAGGATCTCTGGCTCAAAGAACTGATCCTTTTCATGGCCCGAAATATTCATGCCTGGAACTCGACTGACACCTACTGGCGGGGCCCCATGCACCGTGCGCAGGGCGAAGGAACGCTTAAGGGTTTGGCCGCCATTTGGCACCCAGACGCTCCGGAGGCTGCTGAATGGAAAGACTATTCCGATACGGTTTATC
>QWQJ01000121.1 GCA_003670865.1 Planctomycetota bacterium
ACTCGACTCAATCGACTCCCTCGACGAATCTTTGATTCCTGAAATTGCGGAACTAGGGTCGCGCGTCCAGAAAGCGGGCGGACTGATTCGCATAAGTGGGCTTTCAAAAACCAACCTCTTAAAGTTTAGAGAGTGCGGGTATGCTGATCATGTCCCACACTTTGCAAGCCGTGCAGAGGCTGTTGGCTCACGCAGACCCGTATTGCCCAGATGAGGCTGATTGACTCGATGAAACTGATTGGACGCGGTGGCCAACTTGTAGGGCTGGTGATTCCTTGTTTGGCAGTTCTTCTCCAACTCAACCAGGCAATTTCAGCCAGCAGGATGCTCGCGATGCTGGTGGCCGCTGTATGCTGTTTCTCAATCGGACGGATTGTCGAAGGATACGCCGGCTCTGGATAAGTCGAGATAAGAGTGATGTACGATTTCGGCACCCGTTTCTTTGTGAGCCACCCGAGTCATCGCGATACACTCCACCGCAATGCATCCCCTTGTGTTCCAGCCAATTTACCGCCGCTACCTCTGGGGAGGCCGCCGATTTGCCACCGCAATCGGCCGAGAACTCCCGGCGGGGGCCGACTTTGCCGAATCGTGGGAACTCGTTGACCGCGTTGCCGATCAGAGCGTTGTAGCGATCGGTCCACTGGCTGGCGCGACGCTCGGTCAACTGGTACGGGAGCAGGGCAGGGCCATCCTAGGCCGTCATGCTCCGCGCCCCTCGTTTCCTTTGCTTTTTAAGTTTCTTGATGCACGCCGCGATCTTTCCGTTCAAGTGCATCCCGACGATGCCCGAGCAGCAAAGCTCGGCACGCCTGATCTCGGCAAGACCGAGGCGTGGTATGTCGTTGATGCAGCACCAGGCAGTCGCGTCTATGCTGGCTTACGATTTGATCCAGAAATTCCCGAAGACGAAAAACATCGCGTCTTTACCGAGGCCGTCCGGGCAGGTCGTTGCGAGGAAATGCTCCATTCTTTTTTTGCAAAGCCGGGAGACTGTATTTTTATTCCAGCTGGTACAGTGCACGCCATCGGTTCTGGCCTGCTTGTCGCAGAGATCCAGCAGTGCAGCGATGTCACCTACCGCCTCCACGATTGGAACCGCACAGGCCCAGACGGCAAACTCCGTCCTTTGCACATCGATGCTGGCCTCGACGCCGTCACCCAGACAGAGGCTGTTTCGCCAGCCATCGCTACAAGAACCTCCGATCCCGTCGTCAGCCGATTGGTGAGCAGCCCATACTTTCTTTTTGATGAGGTAGAGCCTGTTGGCCGGTGGGGCATCGGCGGCGACGACTCCTTTCATTTTCTTGCCGTGCTTGCGGGCGAGGTGCGACTTGAGAGTCACTGGCAACTGCCCCCGCTCACTCGCGGTGCGTGCGTTCTGCTACCTGCAGCAATCGCATCGCAGACGCTCGAAACAACTGCCGCCTTTGGTTGCCAGCCCAAACTTTTACACATCACGTTGCCGTGATTCTCTCGAATGGCTTCGTTTGACGGCAGACTTCGAGCCGAAAGCCCAGTCCAAGATGCTTTGACTTCGCTTTTTTGCCCTAAAAAGCGGCCTTGGGAAATCGTTGAGTGGGGCCCTACACTCCCCCGCTGAATACATTTGATTCCCTTTCATGCCGGAACCTTCCCGCTTTTTTTGGCCTGCCATGATTTTTTCACATCACACCTTCTTGACCCTGACGCTCATTGAGTGCGCGTTGCTCACGGGCAGCGGATGTGTTTCGTTAGGCAAGCCCGACTGGCTCGATCCAGGCCCCGTTCGGGCGCAGCAGCGCAAGGCCGTGCGGTTTGATCCATACCTCCAAGAAGACATCGGTCCTTACCAGTTCCGACTGCCGTTGATGGATGGTAGCCGGCCCCGCGATTTTGCTGAGCCTGTGCCAGAGGTGCGACGAGCCCGCTGGTGGTCGCCCGTGCAGTGATTCGCGATTTTTCGAGCAGCCGTAGCCCGAGAATATCGACGAGACCCGGACTACAGCCCCCTCGCGACTCGGTTCAGGAAAGGCGTGTATGCTGGGAGCCGTTGCGATCCGTTTTCCCTGCGGATCGATATGCTACTCTTGCCCTGCCTACACCTTCCTGCGAAACATTTTCCCGTGCCACCCAAACGTACCATTCCAATTCCAACCGGTGGCTCAACCCGCATCACTTCGCGCCGTCCCGCTCCACGCAAGCCTACTCCGGCCGAACCCGTTCGTCTTCGCGGTAGACCATCACGTGGCAGGCCTGCCCGAACAGAAGCCGAAGACGACGGCTTAGAGCGACTGCAGAAGGTATTGGCGTCAGCCGGCCTTGGCAGTCGTCGCAACTGCGAAGAAATGATAACCTCCGGCCGCGTCGAAGTTGATCGGCAGATTGTCACACAACTCGGCACCCGGGTTGACCCACTCAAGCAGCAGATTCGCATCGATGGCGAACGTCTCCCCAATCCTAAGCGAGTCGTCTATCTTCTCAACAAGCCTGTCGGAGTGGTGACGACAAACTTCGATCCCTCGGGCAGGCCACGCGTGGTCGATCTTGTGCCCGGCGAACAGCGTTTGTTTGCCATCGGCCGCCTCGATCGCATGAGTGAAGGATTGATCCTGATGACCAATGATGGAGATCTTGCCAATCTACTGGCACATCCCCGCTACGGCGTTGAAAAGAAGTATCAGGTGCAGGTAGCGGGCGTGCCCTCGCAGGACTCGCTCGATAAGTTGCGACGAGGTGTCTCGCTCGCCGAAGGAAAGGCCCGCGTGCAACGTGTTGACATTCGCTCCCAACACAAACAAAGCGCGGTGCTTGAAATGGTTCTAGACGAAGGCAAGAATCGAGAGATCCGGCGGATGCTCGCGCAGCTTGGCCACAAAGTGCACCAACTCAAACGCGTTGCAGTGGGCGGCTTGGCGATTGGAAATCTTCTTCCCGGACAGTGGCGACAACTGGCTTGGGCCGAAATTGAGTCGTTGCGCAAAGCTGCCGAGGCGGTTGTCGGCAAAAGCCCTCCTGCTCCAGCAATGGCACGGGGTATCGGCGGGCCTACAACTGGCCGGGGATTGGCCCACCGAACTGCCGATCGCCGCCCATCGAGTCCTGCGCGCGATGCTCGCCCAGTCCGGCCAGGCAAGCCAACGGGGCAGGATCGGCCCGCGTCTGGCCTCCCGGGAGGTCGGCGGCGGCGGCCCGGTAAGGCCTCAACATGGCGGAAGCCACGAGCAGAGTAATTTCGCTCCGGCCAAGCTCAGATAAAAGCAGAACAAAAGCCATGACAACTGCCGTTTCAGCTCTCGCTGCCTGTAGTTATGCCGACACTGCAACGATGCTCACCGCAGAGATCGTGGCTCACAAGCAAATCGCTGACAATACCTATCGACTGCGACTCGACTGCCCTGAAATTGCAGCAAAGGCCCGTCCCGGACAGTTTGTCATGCTCCGCATTCCTGAGCGAACAGACCCTTTGCTGGCCCGCCCGCTAGCGATCTACGACACGTTTTCACTGCCTGTTTTTAAAATTCGAACAAATCCTCTGCAGGTTCAACCGAACGTCTTTTCGGCTCATCAGACTCACGCCCCGCACAGGTATGCCGACTTTGTCTACGCAGTGCACGGCAAGTTTACAACGGCTCTCAAGGATCTCACGCCCGGCAGCAGCGCTGTTGTCTGGGGCCCACTGGGCAACGGGTTTCAGATCCCAGCCGTCAATCACCTGCTTCTTGTGGCCGGGGGCATTGGCCAAACTGCCTTGCTCGCCCTCGGTCGCCAGCACATGGGAGCGGCCGCTTACGGCATGCCTTTGTTAGCCGTACCCCAGGCACAGGCTGTCACATTTTGCTGGGGCGCGCGGCACGGTGGTCTGTTTGGCGATGTCGATGACTTCCGCGAGGCGGGCATTGATGTTCATCTGGCGACGCTAGACGGATCCATCGGTCACAAGGGCACTGTCATCGATTTGCTCGACAATCTTTTTGCAAGCGGCGTTCCTCCAACCAACGATTCCCTCCATATCGCCTGCTGTGGGCCGGAGGGCATGATGGCTGCGGTTTCACATTGGTCGTCCGCGCGGCAATTGCCCTGCGACGTCTCACTGGAAGCCCCGATGGCCTGTGGGATCGGGATTTGCTTTACGTGCGTGGCTAAGGTGCGCGATGCCTCTGGAGCATGGGACTACCGGCGCACCTGTATCGAAGGCCCCATCTTCGATGCCAATCGCATCGAGTGGTAGAGATTGCGACAATCGCCAACCTAGGCGGCCGCTGACAAAGATCTATGAAGCAAAAGGGCTCAAGCACCAGTTGCTTGCGAGGCCGCGTGAAGGCGTGCCGACAAACGTGACTTGATTCGAGCAGCGCGGTTGGGATGGATCGTCCGCGCTGAAGCGGCCCGATCTGTTTTCTTGACAACAAAGCGAAATTGCTCTTTTGCCAAAGCCACATCGCCAGCCGAGATCGCCTCGAGAAGTTTGCGGACGTGCGACTTGATGACTGATTTCTCAGCGCGATTGCGCTCGCGATTTCGCAGGTTTTGACGAAGACGCTTCTTGGCACTAACCGAATGTGGCATTCCAGATCCTTACGAGCAGTTAAAAATGGGAGTTAGAAAGAACAAGTTCAAAATAAAAGACTGACTGTCACCACATGCCACCCTCGAACAAACATACAACAGGCAGCACTTATCCGGGCGACGACAAACCTTCCTCACTGTTATCGCTGAGGGAGCTCAATTTGTCCAGACGCTGGGCCACATCCCGGTATCCGAAGTCCAGTCCTGCTAATGTTGAGAGGTATTTTTGGGCGGAATCCAGATCACGAAGCCCTGTTGCCAAGACTCCGGCCCGGTAGAGGGCCCGCTTTCGGAGTTCAACCTCGCGATCGTTTAGCGATTCAACAGCAGTCACATAATTTTGCATGGCCAGCGGATACTGCTTGATTTTCTGAAAACATTCTCCCAATTCGAGTGCAACGGCACCCTTTCTTCGGGCATCTTGCAGAACATCTTGAAAATTTCGAATCGCCTCGGAGTGATTGCCCGACGCCTTGAGCCGCAGGGCGAGTTCATACTTCCATGTGAGATTTTCCGGATACCGGGTGCAGCGGGCCGCGTAGACCTCAATCTCCTGCTTGAGTTGGGCACTGCGAAGTCGCTCAAGCGTGCTGCGATTCGCTGGTGTATCGTCTGATTCGATCCGCTTTTCTGCAACATGTGTTTTGTGTCGCGACCAACGCAACTGTCGATCTTCAAGATGCTCTCGCACTTTTAAATCATTACCGGACGCATTCAACGCCAACACCAGAACCTTCTCGGCTTCCTCAGCAGTGGCGTCTCGTTCGAGAAGATCGGCAAGCTCAAAAGAGCTCTCCGTATCAGCTGGATTCTGGGCTAGCGCTCGCCTGAGCACGCCGGTGCGATCAATCGCTCCGCTACCCGCTCCAGGCGCAGATGCACTGGCAGTTCCCATGGCACTAGCGCCACTTCGGCCCATGAGTCCATGGCCAGCGACAATCGTTTTCTCGACTTGCAATCGAGAAATTTCTCGTTGGGCTTCTTCGGCTAGCCCTTTTGCATTTGACACTCGCACCCAGCAGGCGATCGCCTGATCAAAATCGCCGTGATCGGCCAAAAATCGAGCGCATTGACGATTGACTTCTGGGTTTGTCGGCGTGGCATCAAGTGCGCTTTTAAGATACGTGCGCTGCGCATCTAAAAACTGCAAATTACCACAGGCATCTGCCATGGCTAACAGGCAGGTGTGGTCATTGGGATTGCTTTGCAGCATCGTCAATCCCTGTTTCAAGATTTCGCGCCACTGTGCCGTGCTCGCAAGTTTTTTAAGGCCGCTATAGGAACCGACAGACCAAAGAGCCGACAGGGATCCAGCCTTCTTGGAGCCATGTTTTTTCCTCAGGGCTGCCAGCAGGCTCTGGAGGTAGACCGCGCTGGCACAATCGCCCAACACGCATGCGGCAAACATTTCAATCGCATAGTCGGTATTCGTCGCCACATTTTGCGTACCCCGCTGAAAACACTGCGTTAAACGGGCCCGCTCGGCTGGCGACAGAAGATCGGCTTGGGCCAATGGTCGTAAGGGATCGACCGATCCAGCAGCAGTTGTAAACTCATTCGCCATGGAAAAGAGACGTTTCGGCAGCGGCACCCTCGGGCAGGCACGCGGTATGGTTCTGCTATTTAGTTCTTTTAACAATACATCTTCATAGAATCTAATGAAACCGATTGTCGTTTGAAAGAGCGGCCTGCCAAATACGCCTCAGAGACGATCGGCGACCAACCGAAACTAGCTTCGGCCCTCAACCACTAGCAGACGCTCACACATGCACGCAACCGACGCTTCACAACACGGTAAAGTATTTTTTGTGGGGGCTGGCCCGGGAAATCCCGACCTACTGACGATCCGCGCTGTGGAATGCTTGCGGTCCGCCGATGTGATCGTATACGACTCGCTCGTTCCCCAAGAACTTCTCGATGCAATCGCTCAAACAACAGAGCGGATTCCTGTGCCTCGTGATGCGTGCGATCAGCACGATCCAGGAGAGATGGCGGGGCACCTTCTCACGCGTCTGGCGGCTAGTGGTCGCGCTGTTGTAAGACTCAAGGGAGGCGATCCTTCGGTATTCGCGCGATTGGCAGAGGAGTTACAACCCCTGCGAGACGCGGGAATTCTCTATGAAATCATCCCCGGCGTGACGGCGGCATTGGCGGCGGCGGCGGCGGCAGGCGTGCCACTGACAAGTCGATCGGCGGCTTCGAGCGTGACAATCCTTACCGGCCATGAGGCGGACGAAAATGCTGGCGGCATCGACTTCCACCTCTTGGCGGACCTGCCTGGAACGCTGGCAATCTATATGGGGGTAGAGCAAGCTGAAAAATGGTCGCGGTCTTTGCTTGCCGCTGGTAAACCAGCCGATACGCCGATCACCATTGTCAGCCGCTGCTCATGGCCTGACCAGCAGGTTGCGGTCACATCCTTGGGGCAGTGTGCTGCAGACTTTGCCCGCTATCGCTGGCCGCCACCGGCAGTGGTCATCGTCGGGGAAGTCGCCCAACTTCCACATGCGTCTGTGCTGGACGAACGGCCTCTGCACCGACGACGCGTGCTTGTCACTCGTCCGACTGGGCAGGGTGGCGATATTACTTCCCTCGTAGCCACGCTGGGCGGCGAGTGCCTGCAGATCCCCACGATCCGCATTGAACCGCCACCATCGTGGCATGAACTCGATCGAGCCATTCGCGACGCCGGCAGCTTTGACTGGATTGTTTTTGCCAGTGTCAATGGCGTGCGAGCATTTGTTTCCAGACTGCGTGCTACCGGAATGGACGGCCGTGCACTTGGCACGGCTCGCTTAGCGGCCATTGGCCCAGCCACGAAGCAGGAACTTGAACAGTCAGGTTTTGTCTGCGACTTGACTCCAGAGTCGTATCGCTCGGAGGGACTCATCGACGCTCTTGGCCAGTCGCTACGAGCTGGTCGATTTTTACTGATACGAGCAGACCGTGGCAGAGAACTGCTGCGACAGGAACTCCATTCACAGGGGCACGATGTCTGCGAGGTGGTCGCCTATGCGAGCCAGCCAGTCGAGGCGATTGACCCGGTGACCCTTGAAATGCTCGACACGATGCAGATTGACTGGATTACAGTGACGAGTTCATTGGTTGCCGAATCCACCATACGCCTTTTTGGCAATCGCATGCAGGGCTGGAAGATTGCTAGCATCAGCCCAATCACCTCTCTGACTCTCACTCAAGCGGGTTTTGCCCCAACCGTTGAAGCCGTTCGATCAACTGGGGCAAACCTTGTCGAAGCGATGGCTCAGTGGGAGCTTGCCCACACGGAAGAATCAGCCCAATCAGATGGAAAGAGAGCGGTTTGATCGGCCCACGCGAGCGAACCGGCTTGCTCCTCCTAGCCACCGCCAGACTCACTCCCGATCCGGAGTGCGGGTCTAGGCCGTGCAATCAAAACCATTGGGAGTTGACTTTTCCGACCGTGCGCTCACGGCAGAGCAAAGTACAGCTTCGGGAATTACGCGTCGATAGTCTCAGTAGCTCCGACGGAAAAGTTCTCGCTCGGGGAGAAGGCCGATTGAACTGTTGTTTCGGCATGTTTTGGCCGGAGAATCGCATGAGCCATTCAGAGGTCCCAACAACTCTCGTTCTTTGCTGCCCAGTCTTATCAGATTGCACGGCACTTACTCTTGATGCCATGGTACGAGCCTGCAAGCAAGCGATTGTGCCGGTAACGTGGGTCGCCGCGACCGAAGATCTCGAGCGGGTGCGCGACGCAGTGGGGGGGGCTGATCGTTCAGGAGGTATCGCTCTGGAATTATCGCCGTCTTGGTTTTCTTCGAGGCAGGCCTTGCGGCAGATGCTAGGACGGGCTCGTGCAGCCATTCCTTCACTTGATACCGTTGTGCTGCGTGGCTCGACGCCACTCATCCATCGGGCCGTGCTGGTTGAGGAAGGCGTGAGAACAATCTGCGTGGACCATTTTGACAACCAAACTCGTGGAAATCGCCGCCCAGCTCCCCAAGGCTGGGCATGCCGTAGCGTGGTCTGGGGGCTGTGGGAGGTGCAAACTACTCCGCCACACTTTTCAGGCTTTGTTCGAAATCTTTTTTCGTGGAGCGCGGCACCCCGCCTGGTGAGCGGATCGCTGGCTGTTCTCCAGGCCGGAGGCGGCGGCACAACGCGCGGCACGCACGAACGTCTCGTACAGTTGCTCCGTTGGGTGGATCGCAAACGCTGCACGGGCAATCTCCACCTCGCTGGCCTTGCCGATGTACCGGCACTCCTCAAAGGTGCCGGGCACGGTGCGATTGGAGGTTCGGTGTTAAAGGCTGCCTAAAAAAGGGCCGTACACCGAGCATCGCGTTC
>QWQJ01000058.1 GCA_003670865.1 Planctomycetota bacterium
ATGTCGACGTGGCTTCGCATCTGAACAACGGCCGCCAGCAGCGACTCAACGCTGGCCCGATCAACCGCGTCGACTGGAAGAAATGCGCCTTCGCCACCTGCTGTGCAGATCGTGTCGACACGCTCTAGCCCGCGATCGGTTCCACGGCCAGCCACCACCACAAATGCACCAGCGCTCGCAAGACCTTCCGCAATCGCTCCCCCAAGCACCCCAGTGCCGCCGACAACAACAGCGGTCTGCCCGCTTAAGCCAAACAGCTTTTCAAGATACGCATGACTCACGAGGAAGCCTGTAAAGGTTTTGGGGCAGGCCCGCTCAGGGCTTGGCGGAGATCGATCCACTCGGTGTGAAATGTGCCCGGCTTATCGGTGCGCTCAAATGTGTGAGCCCCAAAGTAATCACGCTGCGCTTGGAGCAGATTGGCTGGCAAGCGTTCGTGGCGGTAGCCGTCGTAGTAGGCCAGTGCCGTCATGAAGACAGGGATCGGCACGCCGATCGTGGCGGCGCTAGCGACGACATGCCGCCACGCCTGCTGGCTCTTTTCCAAGGCTTGCGTGAAATAAGGTGCCAGCATCAGGTTTTCTAGGTTCGGCTCCTTTTGATAGGCATCGGCAATCCGCTCCAAAAATTGCGCGCGGATAATGCAGCCTCCCCGCCAGAGCATCGAGATCGAGCGATAATCAAGTTGCCAATCGTGCTCCTTGGCAGCAGCAGAAAGCTGAACAAACCCCTGCGCGTAGCTGGCAATTTTAGAAGCATAGAGCGCCTGCCGAACCTGTTCGATAAAAGCCAATTTGTCACCACGGTAGGTTTGATCTGGGCCCTTGAGGGTACGGCTGGCTCGCACGCGAGCATCCTTCATCGCCGACAGACATCGCGCGTAAACGGCCTCTGTCACCAGCGTGCTGGGAACTCCCAGATCGAGGGCCAGTTGGCTCATCCACTTGCCAGTGCCCTTGGCGCCGGCCTTATCCAGAATCTTGTCGACCATCCAGTCGCCGCTGTCGGGATCCCGAACGGTGAAGATATCGCGAGTGATCTCGATCAGATAGCTGTCCAGTTCGCCTCGATTCCAATCGTCAAACACATGAGCCAGTTCGTCATTTGAGAGGCCAGCGGCGATCTTGAGCAACCAATAGGCTTCGCAGATTAATTGCATGTCGCCATATTCGATGCCGTTATGAACCATTTTGACATAGTGGCCTGCTCCCCGCGGGCCGACCCAGTCGCAGCAGGGAATGTCACCTTTGGGACCGACCTTGGCAGCGATGGCCTGAAAGATCGGCTGCACAAGCGGCCATGCCGGCTTTGAGCCGCTGGGCATCAGACTGGGGCCCTTGAGCGCGCCCTCCTCGCCGCCCGAAACGCCCGTGCCCACATAGAGCATCCCGGCTGCCTCAACTTCGCGAGTGCGGCGCTCGGTGTCGGAGTAAAGCGTGTTGCCGCCATCGATGATGACATCACCGTGGGAGAGCAGGGGTATGAGAGTTTGGATCAGACTGTCAACGGCGGGTCCGGCTTTGACCATCATCATCACCTTACGTGGCGTTTTGATCGCAGCCACAAGTTGGTCCAGGGAGTGGCAGCCAACCACATTAGGCTGCTTGCCCCGAGCAGCCGTGAAGTCATCGGTCACGCTGGCCGTACGATTGTAAACGGCGATGGAATAGCCGCGACTGGCAATATTGAGCGCCAGATTTTCCCCCATGACCGCCAAACCGATTAAACCGATATCGCACGACGCGGGCTGGCTCATTGAAATACTCCTAAAAACTGGAGGGATGGGCGACTGAGACTATATACGGCGTTGAGGCGATAGGCCAAGCGGCCCGAAAAAATCGATATTCGCGAGAACTGAAGAAACAGGCCGCTTTCAGCCGATTTACTGCCAGAGCATCCGCAAACGCGCAAACGGTTGCAAGCCGCGGCGTTTGGCTATTGTTCAAAGCTTGACCAAACGGCTCAAACTCCCCTAGCGTATTGTCAGAGTAGAAAGAGTCTTGGCAGTCAGTTTTTGTTTGTGGCGCCGTAGCCAAGTGGCTAAGGCAGCGGATTGCAAATCCGCCATCGTGAGTTCGACTCTCACCGGCGCCTTTTGAATCTTTTAAAAAGGGAGAACGGATTTTCTCGGCCCCCGCCGCTCCCGCCCGGAGCTTTTCAGAACGGGGGAGGCGTCACGATCCTTGCGTGTGACTACGCTTGTTGGCACAAGCTGGTTTGGCTTCCGAGTCCGTCGGCACCCAGCGTGACTACGTCGCCAGCCTTCAAATACTCTGGCGGCTTGCGTCCCATGCCCACGCCCGGTGGCGTGCCTGTAAGCACCACATCGCCTGCCTCGAGCAGGAAAAACTGCGACAGATAGTGGACGATGTGCCAAACATCAAAGATCATCGAAGATGTATTGCCAGTCTGCCGTCGGATTCCGTTGACATCGAGCGTGAGGCCAAGACTTTGCGGATCGGCCAACTCATCGGCCGTTACAAGCCACGGACCGAGCGGCAAAAAATTGGCGCTCGACTTACCCTTACTCCACTGCCCCCCTCGCTCAATCTGAAACTCCCGCTCCGATACATCGTTGGCCAAGCAAAATCCAGCGATAACGCCGCGTGCGGCTGCCTTTGAATCCAGATACCTCGCGTCGCTGCCGATGATGATTGCCAGTTCAACTTCCCAGTCAGTCTTTTTGCTTCCCCTGGGAATCAGGATCGGATCGTGCGGGCCGCAGATGGCACTTGTGGCCTTCATAAACAAGATTGGCTCGACCGGAATGGCGACCCCCGTCTCCTTGGCATGATCGCCGTAATTGAGGCCAATCGCAAAGACATTGCGGGGACGGCCGATTGGTGGGCCAATCCGCACGCTCGGCGAGACGCTTGGCAGGGTGTCGCAATCAGCGGCGATGGCGTGGAGTCGCTGGATGCCACCGGCAGAAAAAAAAGCGTGATCGTAATCAGCGACATGCGACGAGACGTCCCTGATCCGACCGTCGGCCGTAATAATGCCAGGCTTCTCCGCGCCACCAGTGCCAAAACGAACCAGCTTCATCGTGGGATTCCGTGTGGGCCGATGCGTGCTTGTCTTGTGAAGATAATCATGCCATCCGCCGGCATAGTAAGCGATGATCAAATTGTTATGAGAAGATACCTCGCCCGAGCCCTGTTGGCCAACTCGAGAGTCGTTCTAAACCCTGCGATCTCAATGGAGATCTGGCACAAGGTGATTCCGACTCAGAACCGCGGGAAAATTTTTAGAGCCTTTGCCGCACGGCGTGCAGGGGTTGCATTTCGGTCGTAAATGAGCCATTGTCGGGTAAAATCTTGGAGTTCGTGGATGCTATCGTTTCGCTTTCAACATGTATGCATTGAGTCTTTTGGGCTTCATTTCCCCACGACCCTGCTCAGCTCGACCGAGATTGAAGAGCGTTTAGCGCCGGTCTACGAGCGGCTAGAGATCCCCTTTGGCACTCTTGAGCGGATCAGCGGCGTCAAAACACGCTGCATGTGGCCGACGACTGTCACGCCGAGTTCTGTGGCAACGCTCGCCGCCCGTGAAGCACTCAAGGGATCGGGCTTTTCGGCCGATCAAGTCGGAGCGGTTATCAACTGCTCGGTGTCGCGCGATTTTTTCGAGCCGGCAACAGCCTGCCTCGTCCACAATAATCTTGGGATTCCAGAGCAGTCCCTCGCGCTCGACATCACCAATGCCTGCATTGGATTTAGTGACGGCATGATCATGCTCTCGCACCTGATTGAGGCCGGCACTGTCAAAGTTGGAATCATCTGCTCGGGCGAAAATATTTCCAAAGTTGTGCAGACGACTTTTGATCAACTGCTCAACAATCCCGAGGTCACCCGCGAGCAGATTGTGCAGATGCTGCCGACGCTTACGCTTGGTTGCGGTGCTGTGGCTGCCGTGCTTTGCCACGAGAGTATCTCTTCGGCCAAACACCGTTTCGTTGGCGGTGTTGCTAGGTCGGCCTCGCAGCATCACAATCTCTGCATTGGCAACGGCGATTTTAGCGTTGGACAAGGAGAGGAGATCGCTCCGATCATGACCTCCGATTCAGCACAGCTGATTCTTTCCGCCGCCAAACTCGGCGGTCGCACGTTCCCTGAGGCAGCCGCGGCCCTTGGCTGGGCTGAAGCAGACATCGATCATGTCTTTTGCCATCAGGTAGGCCGACAGGTCAACGAGAGCTTTTATCGAGAAATGGGCCTTGATTTCGCCAAGGATTTTGCAATCTACAAGAAGTACGGCAATATGGTTTCAGCGGCGATACCGGCAGCACTGGCTATCGGCGCTACGGAAAAAAATATTCAGCCCGGAGAAAAGGTGTTACTGACAGCCTTTGGCAGCGGCTTGAATGCACGGTTTCTGGGATTTGAGTGGTAGTCACCGCCTGTTTTCTGCGGAACCATACCCTGTGTCGGCTTTATTCCAACTCGAAAAATCGTATCCCTTCCAAGCCAACTTCATGACGGTTGGGAAGGGGGGTGGTGCAGCAGCACTTGGCTTTCAAATGCACTATGTCGATGAGGGCAGCGGACCTGTCGTCATCTGCCTGCACGGCAATCCGACCTGGGGCTTCTTTTTTCGCCATCTCATCACGGAACTCAAAAATGACTTTCGCGTGATTGTGCCAGACCACATCGGCTGCGGTCTTTCCGCTCATCCAGCCAATGCCCATTTTCGCGCGGCTGATCGCATTGCTCATTTGCAGGAACTCCTTGTGCATCTGGGGATCGAACGCTTTTCACTGGTCATGCATGATTGGGGGGGGCCGATCGGTACAGGCCTAGCGGTGCGGACGATTCAAGCCGTGGAGCGGATGGTCTATTTCAATACAACGCTCGCGGAAACAGCGCTCTTGCCCGCCATGATTCGCCGCGCGGCGGCGCCACTGATAGGTAATTTTCTGACCAAACAGACCATGCGTTTTTTGAAGCTGATGACGAGGTTTGGTGTGGCCAGCTCAATGCCTCTGGATGTCAAGCAAGGCTACTACTTCCCTTATGCCACCCGAGCCCGTCGCACGGCGATCTGGGATTTTGTGCAAGACATCCCCTTTCAAAGCAGCCATCCGAGTTATCGCATCATGCGGGAGATGGTGGCCAAGCTCCCCGAGTTGGCGGATGTGCCTGTGAAAATCATCTGGGGCTTACGAGACCCCTGTTTTCACCTGGAGGTATTTAAGCGGGTCGCTGCCTATTTTCCGCATGCTGACATCGTCAAGATTCCACACGCCTCGCACCTTGTGCTTGAAGACGCTCCTCAATTGACCATCACAGAGGTCCGTGACTTTTTAACCGCTATCCCCAAAGCGGCTTCCCCATCTCCCCGGTTGGTGCCGCCTGGCGGGCTTTACGGAGCTTTTCAGGCGGCCGCTGCCGCTGTGCCGCTCGTTGCGGCGGCCACGCGGGCAACATTTCCCCGCTTAAGCCGCACTCCTCGCTATGAAACATTGAGCTTTCGAGCCTTGGCAGACCGCGTCTGCCGCTACGAAAACGGCCTGGCCGCCCTTGGGCTTTTGCCCGGCGAACGGGTCATCATGCTGGTCTCGCCAGGAGCTGATTTTCTGGCTCTGAGTTATGCGGTGATGGGCCGTGGTGGGGTGCCCGTTTTTATCGATCCTGGTATGGGCGTCGAGGCTGTTGTTGCCTGTATCCGCGAGGCTCGGCCGAGTGGTTTTATCGGCGTGCCCAAGGCTCATCTGCTGCGACTCAAAGACCGCCGACTTTTTCAGTCACTCAAGTTTTCGATCGTAGCAAATCGATTTCCGCTGGCCGGTTTCACGACGCTGCGGGACATGGAACAAAACCGCGGCCTCGAATCAGAGCAATTTCCAGTTTCGATAGGAAAAGTCGCTCTGAGACAACCGGAAGATGTGGCGCTTGTGGCCTTCACATCGGGAGCCACAGGTTTGCCCAAGGGCGTTGTCTTTACCAACCAAATGCTGACCCAGCAGTTAACGATTTTCCAAGCTGAGTTTGGCTTTCGCGCCGGGGAACAAGACCTGCCTCTGCTGCCGATCTTCAGTCTTTTTACGTCGGCTCTGGGCGTAGGCAGCATTTTTCCGCCGCTCAATCCGAGTCGGCCGCTGTCGCTATACCCAGCAAAAATCGTACGTGTGATGCAGGATCTGGGCAACGAAACATCCTTTGGCTCGCCGGCACTGTGGAACAAGCTGGGGACTTACTGCCGCCAAACAGGCCAGTCGTTGCCGCAGTTGCGGCGAGTGTTTATGGCCGGTGCGCCGGTCTCGTCGGCCACAATTGACCTCGTGCAAGCGGCCTGCCCGGGGGCCCAGAGTTTCACTCCCTATGGCGCTACCGAAGCGTTGCCCGTAACGATAGCTGCTGCCGCCGACTTGCGGCACCGCCCGATCGTGACGGCAGTCTCCGGCGAGATGGGCACGCCCGTCGGCCGCGTAGTGGCCGGAGTTTCGCTGCGGATAGTCGATCCGAAAACGATCCCCACGCCAGAGCAATTCTCTTCCCGCCAGGCCGGCCAATGGGTCGACTGCCCGCCGAGAACGATCGGTGAAATCTTGGTCAGCGGCGCTACTGTGAGTGCGGAGTATCTGCATCGTCCGGAGGCAACGGCCGCCGGCAAGTTTGACGACGGCCAACGCATCTGGCACCGCATGGGCGATATGGGCTACCTCGATGAAGCGGGCGAACTTTATTTCTGCGGGCGACGGGTGCATATGGTGACAACGCCCGAACGGGTGTTTCATAGCGTGCCGGTAGAGAATGTTTTTAACCAGCATGCCAGAGTGCATCGCTCGGCCTTGATCGGCGTTGGCGGGAAACCGGCAATTGTTGTGGAGCCTCGCCAAAGCCAGCGGCCCGTTGGAGTCGCTGCCCGCCGCCGCTTCGCGGAGGAATTGCAGGCGATAGGAGCCCACGATCCGGTGACTGCTGCCATCCAGCGGTTTTATTTCAACCGTTCCTTTCCGGTCGACGTGCGGCACAATGCCAAGATTTTTCGCGATCGCTTGGCCCACTGGGCAACCACCCAAACGGCAACGGTTGTGGGTGACTTGCTCAAGCGACCGGCGGGGACCGCATGAAATGCGTGGTCACTGGGGGCGGAGGCTTTGTTGGATCGGCTCTCTGCCGCCGACTGAGCGAGCTAGGCCACAAAGTGACTGCGTTGGGTCGCAGACCCTATGCTAGCCTGGTGGCTGAAGGCATCCGCACTCAAGTGCACGATCTCTCGCCGCCGACGAGCAACACGCAAAAAGTGGCGGATTCCGCGATTCTTTTGCGGCAGACCTTTGCTGGAGCCGATTGCGTTTTTCACACGGCAGCACATGTAAAAATGTGGGGGCCGCGGGCAACGTTTGAGCGGGGCAATATTCAGGCCACGCAAAACGTTATCGCCGCCTGCCGCCAAGCGGGTGTGGGCAGGCTTGTGTTTACGAGTTCTCCAAGCGTCATTGCCAGCGGTGAGAGCCTGTGCGGCGTCAGTGAATCGCAACCCTATCCGCGGCATTACAGCGCGTTTTATCCGCTGACCAAAGCAATGGCCGAGCAGGATGTGCTTAAGGCTCACGGAACAACGCTGCGCACGCTTGCCTTGCGGCCTCATCTGATTTTTGGTCCCGGCGACACAAATCTTGTACCTACAATCTTGGCTCGGGCAAGGGCAGGCCGATTGTTACAGGTGGGAGATGGAACCAATCGGGTCGATCTGACATTTATTGACGACTGCGTGACGGCTCATGTGCTGGCAGCAGAAGCGCTAATCAATCGTCCGAGTGCGGGTGGACGAGCCTATTTTATCAGCCAAGGCACGCCCGTACGGCTTTGGGATTGGATCGCCAGGGTTCTGGAATTGCATGCATTGCCGCCAGTGCGGCGGCGTCTTTCGGTAAAAACGGCCAAGCGTACGGCGTGGGTTATCGAGAGCATTTGGCGGGGATTACGACTCCGATCAGATCCTCCGCTGACAACATTTCTGGTGGAGGAGATGTCGACAGACCACTACTTCGACATTTCCGCGGCCCGCAAAGAACTCGGGTTTGCCCCGCAGCGTTCGGTCTGGGACGCAACCGAGCAATCGTTTGCCTGATTTTTGGCACGCTATTTTTAAAGCTTTTGGCCATTTTTACGAAATATATTGGTGGTCCTTGACGCTTGAAGAGGATTTGGCTAACTTTTCTGAAGTCGTGCGGCCGATCCACTTGTTGCGGCTTTTGCTCCTAGGATCGGTTCCCGCCAGATTGCTCGTGAAATCGTCTCCACTTGTTAGGTTGTCTCCACTTGTTAGGTTTTGATAGGCAGTGAGTGGTGGGCAGGACGATGGTCATGGGTTGAGGCCCGTTTCGGAAGGTTATCTTTCCGAGTCGAACCTCTGTCCATGACAGATTCATGAGCCGACTGCGTGCTGTGTGTCATTTTATGACTCGCTCTGCGTAGTTGGCTTATTTTGTTCCTTGACAATTTGGTTGTGGTAATTGGCATCTTGAAAAGAATGCTGAAAGAGTCCGTTCTCAAGGCGGTCTCTGGAGGCGTTCTCCCAAAGGCGATAGATAGAGCGTCATGCGTAGGCGGTTGCACTCGTTGCAGTCCGCCGACGTGAGTGACGCAGAGCGAGTAAACGTTACCGTTTTGGGTGGGGCTGGCGCGCTTGCCAGCGATGATCCAAAACGTAGCTGAAGCAAGAGTCAATGATTGGAGTAGATGCCTTTAAAAATGCATCTACCTTCGAGCATTCGATTCGAGTGGTCAAGCTATTAAGGGCACATGGGGGATGTCTTGGCGTTAGGAGGCTTTGAAGGGCGCGGAAGACTGCGATAAGCCTGGGGGAACCGTCAAACAGGTGATGATCCCGGGATTCCTGAACAGACATGAACTGAATTCATA
>QWQJ01000043.1 GCA_003670865.1 Planctomycetota bacterium
GCTCAGCCTGCGGCCGTCAAGCAGACACGGATCGCGCCTCCGGGCGATGTCGTAAAACTCTCGGAGCGTTTCTTCTTTCTCCTCCAGCCCGATCTTGAAACGCTGCTGCACACCAGCAATCTGGACTTTCCCCGCCAGCCGTTCCCGTTTCAATTTGACGGCATGGCATTCCTCACGCCCCGGCACGGAGCAATCCTTGCCGACGAGATGGGCCTTGGCAAATCGATGCAGGCCATTTCGTCACTGCGTCTGCTGCTGAGATCGGGCGCAGCCAGACGAGTGCTTGTCGTCTGTCCCAAGGGGCTCGTCTCCAACTGGGTGCGAGAGTTGGCCGACTGGGCCCCGGAACTCCTCGTTGCCGTTGTCGAAGGGGATCCGCAGCGGCGGCGGTGGCAGTGGTCGCTGGCCGATGTGCCGGTGAAAATCGCCAACTACGAAGTTGTGGTCCGGGACCGTGACCTTATGGCTGAACTGGGACAGTCGTTTGACCTGGTCGTTCTGGATGAAGCCCAGCGGATAAAAAATCGCTCCAGCCACACCAGTCAGGCGGTGCGGGCTCTTAAGCGCAAACGCAGCTGGGCTCTCACGGGCACGCCGGTAGAAAACAGCGCCGAGGATTTGATCGGGATCTTTGAGTTTGTTGCACCTGGACACCTCAACGATCAAATGTCGCCACGAGCGATGGGCGCAGCGGCCGTCGACCATGTTCTGCGGCGTACAAAAGACCGCGTACTCAAAGACCTTCCGCCACGGATGAATCGCGACGAGCGGATCGAACTCACGGGTGAGCAGCGGGAAACGTACCGCCGCGCTGAGGAAGATGGTGTGCTCAGACGCTCCAGCCTGGGTAAAGAAGCGACGATCCAGCAGGTCTTTGAACTGGTGTTGCGTCTCAAGCAAATCTGTAACTTTGATACAGCCACCGGTGAGAGCGCAAAGCTTGAGTGCCTCGAAGCTGAACTCGATGAGATTCATGCCAGCGGTCGCAAGTCACTCGTTTTTAGTCAATGGGTCGAAACCCTCGGCCGCTTGCGGAGTAAACTTTCCCGGTTTGGAGCGATTGAATACCACGGAGGCATGTCGACAGCGGCCCGCGACGCCACCATTGAAAAATTTAAAACTGATCCTAGGCACTCTGTCCTGCTGCTTTCGTACGGGGCCGGATCGGTCGGCTTAAACCTGCAGTTCTCGCAGTATGTTTTTTTGTTTGATCGGTGGTGGAATCCAGCTGTTGAAGATCAGGCAATCAACCGCGCCCACAGGATTGGTGCTGTGGGTGCTGTCACCGTGACACGGTTTCTTTCTGTCGACACAATTGAAGAACGCATCGATGAAGTGTTGCGGTGCAAGCGCGACCTCTCCGATGCCATTCTCTCGCAGGCTGAGGCCACGCCCAGCAGTGGCTTGACGCAAGAAGATATCTTCGCGCTTTTCAAGCTCAAGCCTCCGCGGCTCACGCAGCCCGCGATTGAAAAAGCGGCCTAGATTTTACACGCGTTGCGGGTGGATGCGGGGCTGCGGGCCTAAGGCTACGCGGTTGATAGCCGCCAGAAAGGCTTTTGCGGAGGCTTCCAAAGAGTCTGTGGAAACACCCCGGCCGCGGTGGATTTGTCGGCATTGATCACCATCAATCGTTTCCAATTCGACAGTCACCTCGGCCTGGGCATCCTTGCCGACGGTGACGGCTTGGACGCGGAAGTCACGGCAAACGGTCGTGACCCCCGTGAGCTTCTCAAGGGCCAGAAAAATCCCATCAATCGGGCCGTCGCCAGCGTTCACTTCAACTGATTTTTCTTCGCCACCCTGCAACACTCGCAGTGTCACCAGAGGCGCTTGACCACTGGCGCAGTTGACGCGGTAAGCCACAAACGAAAACCGTTCAGGAAGGTCAGCAAATTGATCCTCACAGAGCGCCGCAATATCGCCATCGTAGATTTCCTTTTTACGATCAGCCAGGATTTTGAACCGCTCAAAGAGCGTCTGTAATCGTTCTGCCGTGAGGTTGTATCCCAAAGCCAAGGCGCGATCGGCTAGGGCTGCGCGGCCACTGTGCTTGCCGAGAACCAGATCGGTGCGCTCAAGCCCCACATCCTCCGGACGCATGATCTCGTAGGTGCGGCGTTCCTTCAGCATGCCGTCCTGATGGATGCCAGCTTCGTGGGCAAAGGCGTTGCGACCCACGATCGCCTTGTTGCGAGGCACTTGAATGCCGGTGATGTTAGCGACGATCCGACTGGTGGGAACGAGCTTTTGCGTAACAATCCGCGTCTCGCAGTGGTAATGATCGGAGCGAGTTCGCATTGCCATCACGACTTCCTCGAGCGAACAGTTGCCAGCTCTCTCTCCCAGACCATTCATGGTGCATTCAATCTGCCCGGCCCCGGCCTCAACCGCGGCCAGACTATTAGCCACAGCCAATCCTAAGTCGTCGTGGCAATGCACGCTGATTACGGCGCGGTCAATGCCGCGCACCCGCTCCTTGAGGCTGGCGATGACAGCGTGCATTTGCATCGGCGTGGCGTAGCCGACGGTGTCTGGAATGTTGACCGTCGTTGCACCGGCATCGATCACCGCCTCAACCACGCGGCACAAAAAATCAATTTCTGTGCGAGCGGCATCTTCGGGAGAAAATTCCACATCGCCGCAAAGATTCCTTGCCTGCCGCACGCCGGCCACCGCTCGGGCCACAACCTCGTCTTGGTTCATTCGTAGCTTGAACTCGCGATGGATTGAACTGGTTGCCAGAAAGACATGGATCCTGGGTTGCTGTGCATGCTTGAGCGCCTCCCACGCGCGTTCAATGTCGGCGTCGTTGCAGCGGGCTAAGCCACAGATAATGGCTCCCGTCACGGCGTTTGAAATCTCGCGCACGCTTAGAAAATCGCCGGGAGATGCGATTGGAAAACCAGCCTCTATGATGTCTACTCCAAGGGCTGCCAGGGCCTGCGCGACTTCCATCTTTTCAGTCAGATTCATGCTCGCACCGGGCGACTGTTCGCCATCGCGGAGCGTTGTGTCAAAAATACGGATCGTGCGAGGTGATTTCATAACGGTAGTCGAATCGTTCGTGTCGGTAGGTGAAGGGGCGGCCAAGAGCAGGGAACAGACCACATGGATCGTAACCGCAACGGCCGTGCAATGGCATCGAGCGACGGCTTTTGAGGCTATCCAAGTAGCCTTTTAGACTCCAGGCTGTGTAGACTGTTGGTTGGCCTAGATTCGGCTTTTCGGTGCGTTTAGCATCAACTGTTGGCAGTGGCGATACCCCAGAGACTCTGTTTAAATGGTAACTATTCTCTCGCCCAAAACCACCGCGGCAGAGGCTCGGCCATTACCGCCGGGATCTCAGGTGAATAGGCCAAAGCCCCACTCGTTGACGGCCATGAGCGAGGTAGGCGATTCAAAGCTTGCCCGCCGCCTTGCGGGGGCCAGCTTTTTAATTATTGGAGCTGCAGCCTGGTGGTGGCTGGCAACCCATCATTTTGGAACTCTCGATCACGCCGATCTCATCCCCGCGGTTCCCATCCCAAGCGCGGCCAGTGAAGCAGCACTGACCAGCGGTACCAGGGACGTGGTCGCTCTTCTGGCCACCTCGCAGGCCGCTGCCGAAATCCGTCTGACGACTGTTGAAATGCGGCCCCTTCGGGATCATATCACTGTACCAGGCCGACTCGATTATGATGCTCGCTGTCGGCTCGACTACGCTTCGCCTGTCGATGGAATTGTCTCAAAAGTGTTTGTCGATGTGCGGCAAAAAGTCGCCAAGGGAGATTCTCTGGCCGAGGTGTCAAGCCCCGAGGTTGGTAGTGCTCGAGACGATGTGCGAAAGCGAGAAGATACTCGCGAGATTGAAAAGAAGGCAGCAGCCTGGACGCTGACGATTGCGGAGAATGTCAATGAACTGCTCGCCATGTTGTCCAGCCATCCGCCGCTTGAAAAAGTTGAGCCGCAATTTGAGAGCCGCATTCTAGGAGCGTATCGCGAAAAGATTCTCAGTGGTTATTCGCGACTGCTCTATGTTGAAAAGGTGAATGCCAGCACCCAGCAACTCAGTGAGGGCGGCGTGCTTTCGGGCCGCATCGTTGAAGAACGCATCAGCAATCTGGAGGTTGCCAAGGCCAACTTTATTGCGGCCTGCGAGGAGGCCAAGTTTCTTACCCAACAGGAGAGGGATCGTGCTCAGGCTGCGCTGGAGCAGGCCGATCGACTGGTGCGGATCGCTCAGGAAAACCTGCGAATGCTCGTGGGCAGCCGCCTAGGCGACGAAGCGGAAGTGATCGCGGTGGGAGCAGAACTCCCGCCAGACAGCCCGAGCGATGTCTACGCGATCAGCTCGCTGATCCTGCGGACACCTTTTGAGGGATTGGTCGAAGATGTTTTTGTCGTGCGGGGCGAACGCGTGCAGGCTGGCGACAAACTTTTTGTGGTCGCTGACACAGCCACTCTTTGGGTGCGGGCACAGATTCATGAACGCCAGTGGACTGACGTTGAGGTCTCGGAGGGGCAGTCGGTGCGGGTGACTGTTCCAGGGGCTGGAGTGCATCAGTCCATGGCCCGCATCAACCATGTCGGCGCCGTTGTCGAGGCCGATTCGCGGAGCGTCTCGCTGGTAGCCGAACTCGATAACGACGATGCCCACTACAAGCCCGGAATGTTTGTTTGGGTTGACCTTCCGCAAGGAGAGATTCGCGAGGCGTTGTCTGTGCCAACTTCAGCCGTCATGCGTCACGAGTCCAAGGCGTTTGTTTTTGTTGCTGAGGGAGAGGACCGATTTCGCCGCCACAACATTCGGGCGGGAATCAGCAGCGGCGACTATGTCGAGGTGCAAAGCGGACTGAAAGAAGGACAAAAAGTGGTGAGTGAAGGAGCCTTTATTCTCAAGAGCGAACTGCTCCTCGAAGGAAATCAGGATGAAAGCGGAAGCCCACGTTCCGCTCCGGTCCAAGCGGATTCCAAAGCGCAATCCAAAGTGCAATCCATTGACCAACTGCAATCTCTGCCACCTCATCCCCTGCCACCGAACGGTTGAAAGTCGAGTTGGCTGATGCTTTCAGGTGTCATTGAGTGGTCGCTGGCCAATCGTGTGATAGTGCTAGCGCTGTTTGTGCTGATGGGCATCGGCGGCCTCTTTGCTGCCACGCAGATTCCCGTTGATGCCGTTCCGGATCTAGTCAATATCCAAGTGCAAGTCGTGACTGAGGCAGGCACCCTCTCGCCGCTCGAGGTGGAACGCTACATCACCTACCCGGTTGAATTGGCTGTGAGCGGCCTGCCTGACGTGGAAGAAATTCGCAGCGTGTCCCGGTTTGGTATTTCTTTGGTGACGATCGTATTTCGTGAAGGAACAGATATTTTCCGCGCCCGTCAACTCATTTCCGAACGGCTGCCTGAGGCAAAAAGCAGAATGGCATTGGGCCACGGTGATCCGCAACTCGGCACGCTCAGCACGGCGCTCGGTGAGATTTTGCAGTTTGAAGTGAAGGGCTCAGGTCGCAGTTTGATGGACTTGCGCAGCCTCCTGGAATGGGATATTGCGCCCCTCATGCGAGAAGTCTCAGGAGTGACCGACATCAACAGCCACGGCGGCTATGCCAAGAGTTACTCCGTATTGGTTGATCCTGACAGGATTGCTTCTCAGGGCATATCGTTGGGCGAGGTGCTTGCGGCACTCGAACGCAACAACGCCAGTACGGGCGGTGGCTACTTTGTCAAAAATGGAGAGCAGCGATTTATTCGCGGTCAGGCACTGTTAGGAAGCGTTACTGAAATTGAGCAAGTCGTTGTTCGCAGCCCGCCGGGTGGAGTGCCGGTGCTCATTCGCAATATTGGCGAAGTCACGATTGCGCCTCTGGTGCGGCAGGGGGCGGCAACGCGGGATGGCCGTGGGGAGGTTGTCACCGGCATGGTGATGATGATCCGCGGTGAGAATAGCCGCCGTGTCGTCGAGGCAGCCAAGCAAAAACTGGAGGCCATCCGGGCCACGCTGCCGCCGGGTGTCGAATTGGAGATTCTTTACGACCGTTCTGAATTGATCGCCCGCACGCTCGATACGGTACTTCACAATCTGGCTGAAGGCGGACTGTTGGTCGTGGGCGTGCTGCTGGTGCTGCTCGGAAATGTGCGGGCCGGATTGATCGTCTCACTGGCAATTCCGCTGTCGATGCTGTTTGCCGCTAATTTAATGTGGGCCACGGGCATTTCCGCCAGCCTGATGAGTTTGGGCGCCATCGACTTTGGCCTTGTGGTCGATAGCTCAGTGATCATGGTGGAAAACTGCGTGCGGCGACTCGGAACAGCTCAGCCATCGGAATCAAAACTCAAGATCGTGCGCGATGCGGCGATTGAGGTTCGCGGGCCGACGATGTTTGGCGAACTGATTATTGCGATCGTCTATTTACCGATTTTGTTTTTAGAGGGCACCGAAGGCAAGCTCTTTCGGCCGATGGCTTTGACAGTGCTGTTTGCCTTAGCCGGATCACTTGTCATTTCGCTGACGCTGATGCCTGTGCTAGCGGCAACAGTGCTCTCTCGGGAACATGAACACGAACCGCTTTTGATGCGAATCTTTCAGCGGCTGTACCAACCGTTGGCCCGCTTGGCCGTCTACCATCCGGTGATTGTCTCTGTGTGCGCAATCGGACTCGTGGCGGCCAGCGTACCGGTGGCCTTTCATCTGGGCGCGGAGTTTATGCCCCGACTCGATGAGGGTGACGTCCTGATTGAGGTGAACCGACTGCCAAGTGCCACGCTCGAAGACTCTGTGCCGCTGACAACGCGGATCGAAACATACCTCAAGGCATTTCCGGAAGTGCGCACCGTTTTTTGTAAGACCGGACGGCCGGAGATCGCCAACGACATCATGGGCGTGCAGCAAACCGATGTCTGGGTGATGCTGAAGCCCCCCAGCCAGTGGCCCACCCAGATCTCTCACGATCAACTCGTCGAACGCATGTCGGCAACGCTTTCTGCTGGCGTGCCGGGGGCCACTTTTAGTTACAGCCAGCCAATTGAAATGCGAGTCGACGAACTGGTAGCTGGCGTGAAGGCCGACGTTGCAGTGCTCATCTACGGCGACGATCTCGATCGGCTGGGAAGTTTGGGTAAAGAGATCGAGGGCGTGCTGCGCGGTTTACCTGGTGCGGTTGATGTGCGCGCTGATTGGCAGGCCAATGTGCCGACCATGCGAATTGATGCTCGGCCTGATCAGCTCGCACGACACGCGATCGATGGGATTGAAGTGATGCGCACTGTATCGGCAATGGGTGGGATCCAGACAGGCCTTGTCTTCGAGGGACGGCCACGATTTCCGCTGGTGGTAAAGTTTCCCAAAGATTGGCGAGAGAACGAAAACCTTGTGCCACAAATTCCAGTTGGCTCGGTGGGTGGCCGGCCAGTGCCGCTGGGTGAATTGGCCGACATTCGTATGGAGGAAAGCCCGCCGTCGATCGAGCATGAAAACTCGCGGCGACGCATGTATGTTTCCGCTAACGTCCGGGGCCGCGACATGGCCAGCTTTGTGCAAGACGCCAAGCGGGCCATCGCTGAACAGGTACAATTACCGGTTGGTTATTCGATTGGCTGGGGTGGCGATTTTGAAAACCTGCTCTCTGCCAGTCGCCGGTTGGCGATGATCACTCCGGTCGTGTTGGGATTGATTGCAATGCTGCTCTACACAAGTTTTCAATCATTTCGATTGGCCGCACTGATCTTTTTTGCCGTGCCGGTGGCAGCCTCCGGAGGAATTGCGGCATTGGCCCTGCGGGGTATGCCTTTTTCAATTGCCGCGGGCGTTGGGTTTGTTGCGCTGTTTGGCGTGGCAGTGCTCAACGGCTTAGTGTGGGTGACCGGGGCTGAGCACGCCCGACAAAGCGGCCTCTCGGCTCGCGAGGCGGCGATTGTCACGGCCCAAATGCGCATTCGCCCGGTGCTGATGACGGCGATGGTAGCGAGTTTGGGTTTTCTGCCGATGGCGCTAGCCACCAGCGCCGGAGCCGAGATTCAGCGGCCACTTGCGACGGTTGTGATCGGTGGTCTGATCACCGCTACGCTTCTGACGGCATTTGTCGTGCCAGCAATTTATCCCTGGTTTGCCCCGTTATCCAAAAAGCCACTCGGCCAGCCAAGCCCGTAAACGATCTCAAAAAAAAGCCTATCCGTATCGAACTCTAGCCCCAGACATACCTCCCATGACGCTCCGAGAATTTCAGTCGTTGATTCGAAAAATGTATCACGAGAAAGACGCTGCTCGAGGCGTCGAGGGCACATTCATGTGGCTCTCGGAGGAAATTGGAGAACTTGCCACCGCCCTACGCAGTGGCACGCACGAAGAGCAGTCGCTCGAATTTGCCGATGTGCTGGCATGGCTAGTGACGATTGCCAATGTAGTGGATGTTGATTTGGAAGCAGCGGTGGCAAAAAAATATGGTGGAGGCTGTCCCGGCTGTGGAGCGCTTGCCTGCACCTGCCCCGATGCGGAGAAGCCATGAAAGGCCAAGGATCACGACGGTGGTGTACGGCACTGAGCCTGCTCACAATGGTTTTTCTTGTAGGTATCAGCCTGACGAACGGTTGGGTTGCGGGTGTGGCTCTCGCTGCCCATCCAGCCTTGAGCGGTGCCGAGTTGAGCATCGGTTTTAACGGTGTTTACCGCACCGGTTCCTGGACGCCGCTGGTGGTTACGGTTCCAGCAGTCAGGTCTGTCGATTCAAGCGACGAACAATCGGCAGCCAGCCCTTTGCTCTACGCGTGGGCTGAAGATTCAGACGGGCAGTATGTGCGTTCGCCGCCGACGCAGATCACTGTCGCC
>QWQJ01000151.1 GCA_003670865.1 Planctomycetota bacterium
ACGGTCGTAACGGCCACCACATCGCCGAGGCGATCTTTAAAGCCGCTGCCAGAGCCTTGCGAGTTGCCGTCGAGAAAGATCCTCGTCAGTCCGGGATTCCAAGCACGAAGGGCACGCTGACTCAAGGCTAAGGTCTGTAATGCGCTGTAAAAAAGAGCGATCAACGCTCGCGAGCCGAGAATGCCGATGGACCAGATGGATGGATCGAGGAGCGGGTCGTCACTCGTTGACGAACGTTTCCAGAAATCGTGCCAGGCTCTGGAAATCGCTTCCCTGCTCGACGTAACGCACGACAGTCACAAGCGTGTTGGGGTCCACAAGCTCCTCAAAGGGAACATAGTCTAAGTCAAACTGCCCAGACACGCTGACCATGACGCCGTTTAACCCCCGTTCCGCTAAGGCCCGGTACGCCCCGACGCCCAATTGACTGCCGAGGATAATATCGAAGGCGTGGGGCTGGGCGCAGCGGGCCTCATAGCCAAGTTGCAAGCCCACCACTTTGCGGACGCGGCCGGTCTGTCGCTGGTATTCATCGGCAACAAGCTTGGCGAACATGCGGCCCAACTGGACATGCGCGATGGAAATGTGGCCGTGATCATCGCGTGGAATTCCTTCGAGATTACGGCTGGGAAGGTATTCTGCGAGCCCCTCAGCCATCACGATCACTCCAAACTGCTTGTCTTCGCGTTCCTCGCGAGCCCGCATGGTCTTCACAATCCGTTTCACCACCTCTTCGGTGTTCATGACGGGCTTTGTTTTAGTCTGCCCATTAGCCTGAGTCACGGTTTCCTCACCGCGAAACTTGCCGTAAATATCCTCGACGCTGATCACAAGGCTCGCCTCGCCGGCGATGGCTGCGCCGTAAGAAAGCCAGCCAGCACTGCGACCCATTGTTTCGCAGAGGTAATAGGTTCGGCCTGCCTCGGCATCGTAAAGCAGATTACGGATTTCAGTGCCTAGCGTGTCAACTGCCGTAAAATAACCAAACGTAAAATCGATCCCCATGTAATCATTGTCAATCGTTTTAGGCAGATGGACGACCGGTATTTTGACGCTGCCAGCGGGTAGCCTGTCCTGATAGAGCTTGAATTTATTTGCCGTTTTGAGCGTATCGTCGCCTCCGATTGAGATCAGCGCTTCAACGCCGAGCGACCGCAGGCCGTCGTAAACATTTTTCAGCGGGGCCACGCGAGTGGGATCATCGAAGTGAGCTGGCGATGAAATCAAGCGGCCGGGATTTGTGCGAGCGGTGCCCAGTAAGATGCCTTGGCTGGAACGCGATCGCTTGAGAAAAGTGGGGGTCACCTGCACGAAGTCGCTGCCCTCCACAAGCGGGCTATCGGCGGAATACTCTGCCAGGGACGAATAGCCGTGCTTCATGCCGATGACTTCGCAGTCGTTGCGTAAAAACGAAATGGCTGCTGTAGAGATCACAGCATTTGCGGCGGGGGCAGGTCCGCCAGCAAAGAGAATCGCTACGCGACGAAACTGATGTGCGGCCTTTGGAGGTCGCGAGAGCGACGCACCCGTATCACGAATTTCAGTCACAGCAAAAATACCCTCTCAAAAAGGTTTCAGTCGAAAAAGGTTAACCGGCCAGCATGCGCTCGACAAACGTGGTATCGACTTGAGCATCATGAAAGGCCGAGTTTGAAAGCACTTCCAAGTGCAGCGGAACGGTTGTCTTAATGCCCTCGATGCGCAGTTCCTTGAGCGCCCGGATCATCGTTTGAATCGCTTCGCTTCGCGTCGGTTGGTGCACGATTAATTTGCCGATCAGCGAATCGTAGTGAGGTGGCACGACGTACCCGGCCACGGCATGCGAATCAAACCGCACGCCAAAACCCCCCGGTGCAATGATTTGCTCAATCCGGCCGGGGCAAGGGCGAAACCCGTTGGCAGGATCTTCGGCGTTGATGCGGCACTCAATTGCGACGCCACGTGCGGTGATGTCGGACTGCTTGAGGTCAAGTTTTTCGCCAGCCGCCACGCGAATCTGTGCCTTGACCAGATCAATGCCCGTGACCATCTCACTGACAGGATGTTCCACCTGAATGCGGGCGTTGATCTCTATAAAATAGAAATGACCCGCTTGATCAACGATGAACTCAACGGTTCCGGCCGAATAGTAGCCAGCCGCCTGGGCCAACCTCACCGCTGCATCGCACATCGCACGGCGGGTTTCGCTGGCAAGTCGAGGAGAGGGACTTTCCTCAATCAATTTTTGATGCCGCCTTTGCGTCGAGCAGTCGCGTTCCCAAAGATGCACGATGGTGCCGTGCATGTCGCCAAGGATTTGCACCTCTACGTGCCGTGGCCGTTCGATGTAGCGTTCGATGTAGATGCCGGCATTGCCAAAAGCAGCTTGTGCCTCGGCCGAGGCCTGCTGCCATGCGGAGGCAAGAGCCAGATCATTGGCAGCCACACGCATTCCCTTGCCACCCCCGCCGGCCGTCGCTTTGAGAAGAACTGGAAAGCCGATCTCATGAGCGATCTTAAGCGCTTCCTGCTCGTCTGCAAGAAGTCCGTCGCTTCCCGGAACGCAGGGTACGCCTGCCTCACGAGCCAAAGCGCGGGCAGAGTTTTTATCGCCAACACGGGCCATTGTTTCTGGAGTCGGGCCAATAAAGCTGATGTCGCACGACCGGCAGACCTCAGCAAAGTGTGCGTTCTCAGAAAGAAATCCGTAACCGGGATGGATGGCTTGCACATTGCCAATTTCGGCAGCACTGATCACGCGGTCGATGCGCAGATAGCTGTCGGCTGCCCGCGCCGAACCGACGCAGATTGCCTCATCGGCAAGTTTGAGGTAGGGGGCATCGCGATCGGCTTGGCTGAAAATGGCCACCGTTTCAACGCCGAGTTCACGGCAAGCGCGAATCACTCGCAGTGCGATCTCACCGCGATTGGCTATCAAGATCCGTTTGAACATAGACTCCCACTTCGGGCCACAGCGAACGGTTGTTGCATCAACGACAAACCGCCCGTCACGCCTCTGGATCGATTTTGATCAGCGGTTGGCCAAATTCAACTGCGACGCCGTTCTCGACCAAGATCGCTACGATCTGTCCGGAAACGCCCGCCGGAATCTCGTTGAACACCTTCATCGCTTCGATGATGCAGACCGTTTTATCGGGCCCAATGCGGTCGCCCACCTTGGCAAATGGGGGCGATTCAGGGTTCGACGACCGATAGAATGTGCCGACCATCGGACTGGTGATGATAAGCATCCGGGAAGGGGCCTCTGCGGCCGGTTCGACGGCAGTTACAACCGGCCGTGACGCTGGCGCACCTGAGTGCGCAACGACCTCTTGGCCGCGTTTGATGCGAACCCGCTGGTCGGCCTGCTTGAGGTCGATTTCGGCCAGATCGTGCTCCTTCATCAGTTCGATCAAACGTCGAACCTTTTTGACATCGAAAATGTCGCCCGAATTTTGTGCGGCACTCATGGCGTGAAACCGTCTCCTGGACCACCAAACTGACAGGCTGAAAAATACACCTGCTGGCCGAAGGTAGTCCTTTTCCGCCATAGCAGTCAAGATAAATCGGATTGCAGCGGCATCGCGTCGATTTACCGACTGGAATTTTGGAGAATTTGTCGTGTGGCGTCTTCCCCACTTACGAGCCGGACTGCCGACGGCGACTCTGCCGGGCGATCTGCCGAGAATTTTGCAACGTAGGTCGGAGACGAGCAAGGCCGACTACGGACGGGTTGTTTTGGTCGGTGGCTCTGCTGGAATGGCCGGGGCCCCAGCACTGGCAGCCATGGCGGCCTTGCGCAGCGGTGCAGGGCTTGTGGAAGTGCTCGTGCCCGAATCGATTGTGGCGATTGCAGCCAGCTTTGATCCGTGCTTGATGACGCGGGGCTTCCCAGCTGAAGCTGAGGGCACCTTTTCCAGCCAGGCTTTTGCCGGGATTCTAGCTCGAATGAAGTTCGCAGACGCTGTCGCTGTTGGGCCCGGAATGGGGCGCTGCGAGGCAGTCTCGCTCCTTGTGCAACGGCTCTGGAGGGAACTTCCGCAGCCAGCCGTTTTCGATGCCGATGCCCTCTGGGCCCTGGCTCAGTTGGATCACAAAACTCTCTCGCAGCACACCGGACCCCGAGTGCTTACGCCACATGCTGGCGAGATGCTGCGACTCTTATCACGCGATCCTGCTGAGGCGATCGAGAACGATCGAAGACTGCTGGAGGAGTCGGCAGTTCAAATGGCCCGCGCGATCGGAGCTGTCATTGTGCTGAAAGGCTCAGCCACACTCGTGGTCGATGCGACCCAGCAGGCTCATAATGAAACAGGAAATCCGGGAATGGCGACGGGCGGCACGGGGGACGTGCTCACGGGCATTGTCGCGGCACTCATGGCGCAGCGGTTCCAGCCCTTCGCCGCGGCGCGACTGGCTGCGTGGGTTCACGGCCGCGCCGGTGATATCGCCGCCTGTGCGATGGGTGAAATCTCCATGACGGCGCGAGATCTACTCGACGCATTGCCAACTGCTTTTTGTCAGATTCAATCGCAGTAGCATCGCACGGAAATGCTCTGCCTCGCGATCCTTCTCGTTCTCTTGGGATCATTCGGGATCTTGCAATGGGCCCCAAGTTGCCGGCTCGTCTTGAGTTGGCGTTTGCAGGGCTTGGGCATCCAAACCGCGTTCTCGCAGAAAGCCGGCCAGCGACTCAGTGGCTCCATGCGTGACGAGAACTCGTTTCGCCCGCGAGGCTTCGATCGCAGAGAGCAAACCGGGGAAATCGGCGTGGTCGGAGATAGCAAATCCATGGTCAAAACCCCGCTGGTGCTGCACGCCTGGGTGTGCCATCCAGCCTGAAGCCATCGCTACGCTCTTGTCGCCAAATAGATTCAGCCAGCGACTGCCCGCCACAGATGGCGGCGCGATCACCAGCGACCGGCCGCCACCAACCTTCCGTGCGCGCGGCGGCACGCCGTCGATCGCTGGCAGTCGCACGCCGCTGTCGCGATAGGCTCGCACCATCTTCATCACTGCTCCATGGGCCACGATTGGGCCAATCGATGGATCGACCATGGCTGCCAGTCGCTGCGCCTTGCCCAGCGCGTAGGCCAAGAGCACGCTGGTGCGTCCGGCGTCGCGGTTGTCACGCCACCACCGATTGATGTCATTGGCAATGATCGTTGGATCCTGCCAGCGATAGATTGGCATACCAAACGTGGACTCTGTCACGAACACATCGGCCCTGATGGATTCGAAGCCTTGGCAGGTTGGATCGGCCTGCGTTTTATAGTCACCGCTGACCACCCATGTCACGCCCCCATGTGACACTTTCACCTGTGCCGAACCAAGCACATGCCCGGCCGGAGCAAGCGAGACGCTGACGCCATTGATGAAGATTGTTTCCCCGTAACGAAGCGTGTCGATCGGTGCAGTGCCGCCGAGTCGCGTGCGGAGGATGAGTTTGCCCACAGAGGCACAAAGATAGCGATCGCATCCTGACCTCGCATGATCGGCATGGGCATGGGTGATGATGGCTCGTGGCACCCGTCGCCAGGGATCGATGTAAAATTCCCCAATAGCGCAGTACAGTCCCGAGGGACTTAACGTAAGCAGGTCTCGCATAACTCTCACGCTTTTTGAGCGGTCGCAGTGGTGACCGACCACCAAGCACGAGCGGACGTCGCCTGTTTAGCGGTAAGCCTGACTGCCGACTGCTGGAAAGCGGTAGCCTCCAAACCCCAGCGGAGCATAGCTGGGCCAGTCTCCCGGCACGACTCCCGGTGGCGTGCCGTACATTTTCCAAGTCGGCGTGCGGGGGTTGGTTGGTGGCACAAAATATTTAGGACGATTGTCTTTGCCCGTGACATAGGGCGTGGCACCGGGCGCAAAGGGGGCCTGCTTGCGGGGTGTGCCGTGTGAAAGAGGCTTTCGTTCGCCAAGTCTTTTGACCCAGCGCATCTCGGGCAGTTCCGCAAAGCTTGCAGAAGGACTGACGGCCAGAGCCACTAGCAGCCCGATTGTGGCGACAGAAGTTTTGAGAAAATCTCGGTTCAAATGCACTCCATGAAAAAACGTCCGAGAAAGAGAAATGCCTTTGTATCGACTATCGGCGGGTTCTTTCTTAAAAAATATCCGACACGGTAGAAAGTCCGGTGGGAGGGATTAGGGAAATGGGCCTAAGGGTGCCGGCACGATCCGAGGGCCGTTCGGCAGGTGGCGGCCTATCGCATGATCCCGCTGTGGTCTCTTCGGTCCCTTTGTGAATCACTTTGAAACAGAACCGTTTGACTCATGTGAATGCGGTGACTTTTTGGGTTTGTGTGTCCCACGAACTTTATCGGACTTATCCTTTTTTGTGTTCGCTACGACACGGGGTGCCGATGCCCAGCGGATGACCAGTGAAACGCCAAAGACTTTTTCAAACAGATCGCTGCGGCGTTCAGCCCCCCAGATATCAACCAGCGGTTCTTGGTCGGCAACCACATCGAGGGTGATTGTGTCCTCCTCCATTCCCACAAGCAGATCGCGAACTTGCTGCGAACGACTGCGGTCAAGACCGCCTGCGATACGGAGAATAGCAGCCATTTTTTGCACGCGTTGCTGATCTTCGACGGCGAGTTTGACGAGGTTCTCGTGCTTGCGTTTGGGGTGGGCGCCGCGGTGATACCTCGCCACATTGGCAATCAATTCTAGGTCGTGTGCGCGAATGCCTGGTAGACGGCTGTTGCGAATCAAGTGGTAGCTGTGCTTGTGGTGCTGCTCGTAATTGATGACATACCCCACATCCTGTAATCGCGACGCACACTCCAGCAGCAGTTTGTCGCCCGGAAGAAGTTTGAAGGGCTCAGCAAGTTGTGCAAAAATTCGCCCGGCTAAGGCTGCCACTTGGCGGCCGTGCTCAGGCTCGCCCGAGCAAGCCGCAGCCAGCCGCTCAATTGCTTGGTCACGCTGCGCAGGATCGTCGTCGCTTGTGACTAGGGAATCATCGATCAACTCCCGCACCAGTCCGTCGCGAACGCCGCGGGTGTGGATCAGCAACGTATTGACGTGAAATCGCTTCATCAAGCCGTCAATGACTGAGAGGCCGGCAACGATGATGTCGGCGCGGTCGGGCGTCATTCCAGACATGCTGCGTCTGGCCCGCAGCGGCATCTTACGGAGGCGATCGAGCAGGTGTCGCAGTTCGGCGTGCGATACCTTGTACCCAGCGACGGGAATGTCGATCTGGCGTTTGGAAGCCATCACCAGTTCGGCAAGAGTCGTGAAGGTGCCGCCAGAGCCGACGAGGAAGTGGGGAGCAAAGAGTGGCCGCGTTGTGCGTTTCTTGAGGCAGGAGCCAATCTCGTCGTCCATCTTAAGGAGACACCGCTGCAATTCTTCCGCAGACAAGCCTTCGCGGATCCCAAATTGTTCGGTCAGCCGCACAGCGCCCAAGGGAGTGGTGAAGATCGACTCGATGAGGTTACCGGTGGCGAACACGATTTCTGTACTGCCACCCCCAATGTCCGCCACGATCACATTCTTGCCCGAAAGGTCAAAGGCATGTTGCACGCTCGAAAACGCCAATCTTGCTTCCCGATCGGCGGTGATGACCTCCACCTCGAGGCCAATATCCTCTCGCACCCGTCGACAAAACTCTGGACCGTTTCGGGCCTCCCGCACAGCACAGGTGGCAATTGTGCGGAGGGTCGTTACTTGATAGCCCGCCGCGATTTCTTTGAATGTCCGCAAAGCCGCCAGCGTCCGCTCCATCGATTCGTCATCGAGTTGGCCATTGCTCGCCACGCTGCGACCAAGTCGCGTGGGCTCGCGTTCTTCATCGAGAATCCGGTAGTTTCCCCCACGCAGCGATTCGGCTACAAGCAACCGCACGCTATTGGAGCCGATGTCGATCGCAGCGAGCCGACCGGCCATTTCAGCCGACAGATAAATCTGCTTGTCTTCAATCAAGTCGCTCAATGGTCGCCGCCTTGTGAGTCTAGACAAAG
This sequence comes from Planctomycetota bacterium, assembly GCA_003670865.1. GTDB lineage: Bacteria > Planctomycetota > Planctomycetia > Pirellulales > UBA1268 > BAIKAL-G1-2R. Next base: position 7,953 of record QWQJ01000151.1, read on the forward strand.
AGTCATTGAAATTCCTTTGGCAATGATACCTTGGGAACGGCGAGGAGTATCGGCTGCCCCGCGAACTTTTCAGTCAGCCAGCGATCAGTTGCTGGTTTCAGGCTTCAGTTCCTTGACTCGAACATTGCGATAGCGAACAAATTGCTGGGTGTAATTGCCGCCACCATGTACCTGAAGACCAATCCGACCAACGTCAGGCAGGCGTTTTTGGGTATCAGTGTATTCCATAAACTTTTTTCCCCGAATGAAGGTGGTGACTGTGGGAGGATTCCCAACGATCCGTGCCGCCAACTCATTCCATTCTTGAGGGTTCCAGAAATCCTTCCACTCCTCTGGGGCGACCGGAAGTGGGACCGGAGCGCTATTGGCTTTAATCTTCTCAACGGTGTCGAGGAAGCTAAAGTTTCGCAAGTGTGGATTACCACCGAGGCCTTCTCCGTAAACGCCCATCAGATTTCCATTGGCGTGGTAATCGATCATGGCTTGGTAGCAGCGGCCATCCTCGGTGGAGCGTAAAAAGAGGCCGCTATCCGGCCCGAAATCATTTTTCATTTCTAGTCGGACTTCGAAGTCGCCATAGTTTCTGTCGGTGAGAATGATGCCACCATTGCCCGGGATGTCTTGACTGCCGGTGATGGCGCCGGCCTCGACAACCCATCTTCCCCCGCTCTTCTTGCCGCTGGCGTTG
>QWQJ01000068.1 GCA_003670865.1 Planctomycetota bacterium
GACAGCGTTTGGCGGGGAGGGAGAGGTGACTGTCGAAGAGGGGGCAATACAGATTGCCATGGGCTCCGACATGAGCGGCATCACATGGACAGAAAAAGTGCCCCGGCAACACTACGAGATCAGCGTGGAGGCACAGCGTGTCGAGGGGACTGATTTTTTTTGCGGCCTAACGTTTCCCGTTGGCGACGATCCTTGCAGCTTCATTGTTGGAGGTTGGGGGGGCGGCGTTATCGGGCTGTCCACGATTGATGGTCAAGATGCCGCCAATAACAGCACAACGCAGTTTCAGGAGTTTCAGCGCGGCCGCTGGTATGCCGTACGGGTGCGGGTTTCGCCAGAACGAATTGAATGTTTTCTGGACGATGAGCGAGTGGTCGATCAGTTGCTCCGCGATCGAATTATCTCCATTCGAGACGAGGTGATTCCATCGAAGCCCTTGGGAATTGCCACCTATGCAACAACGGCCCGGCTTAAAAATATTCGCTGGCGAAATATCGCCAAGCCATCCGGGCAGTCAGAAGAAGGGAAAGCAGATTGAAGATAAAATGTGCACCATTCCGCCGCGACGAGTCTCTGCAGGCAGGCAGATGGGGTGGCTCGGTGGCACGTGGTTTCACGCTTGTGGAACTCTTGGTTGTAATTGCCATCATTGGCGTGCTTGTCGGTCTCTTACTGCCGGCGGTACAGGGGGCCCGCGAATCGGCCCGACGGATGGGATGCACCAGCAATCTCAAGCAGATTGTGCTGGCCATCTCGCTTTACAACGATGTGCGAAAAAAGTTTCCTAGCGGCCGAAATAGTCGCGATCCTATCGGTGTGTCGTGGTCGTTTCGACTACTGCCGTTTCTGGAGCAGTCGGAGATGTACGCGGCGTACGATGCTTCTGTGCGGGTCGATGATGAAAAAAATACGACGGCGATGCGGGTGCCCGTGGGAGCCTACTTTTGCCCGAGTCTTCGGTCGGCCTGCCATGATCGAAACTTCGACAACAACGACCAACCGCCGCTGGTTCTGGCGGCCGCAGCGGCGGGAGATTACGCGGCGAATGCTGGCAGTTTTTACAACTATTCGGTGCCAGTCGGCAACTCTCCCGATCCAAAAAAGGCGGGGCCAATTTTCACGCTATCGGCAGTCAAGGCAAGCCAAGTGACCGATGGACTGAGCAAGACTTTTGCGATTGGCGACCGCCATCTACCGCCGGTCGATCCCTTGATCGCGGCAGAGATGGTTCACCACCGGCAGGGCGATACAGCGTTCTTTGCGGCTGACAACCCGCTGACGGTGTTTCGCGACACATCCAAAGGGCTGGCCGATAGTCCCAGCGATCCTAGCAATCGTACGTTTGGCAGTCGGCATTGGGGCGTGACAAACTTTGGTTTTTTGGATGGGCATGTGCTTTCGCTTGACAACGACACAGACATCGACATCCTGCGTTGGTACAGCACGATCGGAGACGGCCACGATCCATCGTCGTCTGCCGACGATGCAGAGAGTGGATCGTGATCAGAGCGGTCGATCAACGCACGCCACGTATCAATTGGTCGGCCAGCAGAATGAAACCGCTGTCGGCATTGCTTGCTTAGGCTAGACGACCGCGGCCAGCACTTGGGCGAGGGTTTCTTGAAGAACGTGGGCGCTGCGATTGAGGGCCTGCAATTCCTTCGGCCAGAGATCGATTTCGAGAGTTTGCTCGGCCCCTGTACGGCCAACCACTGTCGGCACCGAGAGCGCTACATCGCGGAGGCCGTAACTCCCCGACTGCACCGTCGAGACCGGCAGTACGCGTTTGCTGTTGAGCGCAATGGCGTGAATCACTTCCATGATCGAAACGCCGACGGCAAAGCCAGCGCCTGTTTTCTTCTTGATCATCTCAGCACCGGAGGTTTTGGCTCGGGTGAAAATATCGTGCCCCAGCTTTGTCGTGTAGCCGGGATATTTTTCCAGCGGTAAGCCCGCCACACTGGCACTGCTCCAGACTGGCACCATGCTGTCACCGTGCTCGCCAATGATCATTGCCGACACCTGCGTTGCCGGAGCTTTTAGGCTCATGGCCAACAGACTGCGAAAGCGGAGCGTGTCGAGCAGCGTGCCCAAACCAATCACGTGTCCCTTGGGCAGTCCGAGGGCCTTATCGGCCAGATAGGTGAGGATGTCGACGGGGTTACTGACCACCAGCACAATCGCGTCCGATCGCAGGCCCTTGGACTGAACCGAGCTGAGTATCGAACGAAAGAGTTCGACATTGCGATTGATCAAGGCCAGTCGGCTCTCGTCTGGCTTGCGGCGGAGGCCCGCCGTAATGCAGATCACATCAGCATCCGCCAGATCTTCATAGCCACCGGCGCGAATCACCTGATCGGCAATGGCAGACGTGCCATGCAGAAGATCGAGAGCCTGCCCATCGGCCAGATCAGTGTTCATGTCGACTAAAACGATCTCGTGAACGATGCCGCCAACATGCAGGGCAAAGCCCGCCGATGAGCCCACGATGCCTCCGCCTCCAACGATGCCAACCTTCATTGCCTGTCCTTCTAGGTGTGCTGGAAGTGAAACTCTGACGCCCTGAAAACATAGGGGAGCGTTACGCCGCTGAGATGCCAAGTTCTTTGCAGACCTGTTCGGTGACAGCCTTAACAATCATTTCGTAGTCGACGCCACTCGTGGTCGGAGTGGCAGCCAACACAGGCTTCGAGACAGCACCCATCGGCGGCGGTGCATCGAATGCCTTACGGGCCACGCCCGTATTGCCCCAACTCGAACGGAAGACGTCGTTAGCGCAAATGTCGCAATTCTCCATATCCTTTGACAGTCGGGGGTCACTGTAGCCCCACTTCTGCTTCAGTTGAAGGAGCTCGCGGGTTTCCTCGGGTGTGAAATAGGTGACCCGTCCGAGATCCTTGGCAAGCATCAAAATGCGGCAGTAAGCATCCAGAATCTCCGTCCACCAATAAGCTTTTTCTACCGTCTCCCCAAAGCTCACCGTGCCGTGGTTGGCGAGAATTAAGACATTGGCATTTTTGACATACGGCTTCACAGTGTCGGCAAACTTCTGACTGCCTGGCGTTTCGTAGCGAGTGATTGGAATGTCGCCTAGAAAAACTTCCACCTCTGGCAGCACGCACTGAGGGATCGGCTCGCGGGCCACCGCAAATGCCGTAGCGTGGGGCGGGTGGCAGTGTACAACGCTCCTGACGTCAGCTCTCTCCTTCATGATCGTCAAGTGGAGCAGCACCTCGCTGGACCGCTTGCGGTCACCGGCGATTTGGTTGCCTTCCATGTCGACGATGCACAGGTCAGAAGGCTTCATAAAGCCCTTGGAGACCATCGTCGGTGTGCAGAGAACCTCATTGGCTCCGAGGCGGTACGAGATGTTACCGTCGTTGCCAGCGGCGAAGCCTTTGTTGTAGATGCGACGGCCAATGTCGCAGATTTCTTCCTTCAGTTTCGAGAGGGGCTTGGTTGTCATTGTGCCTGTCGTTTTAGTTGCCATGGGTAGTGTCACTCCGTAAAGATGGGTCCTTCGTAACGATTATGGATCACGTTTCTGATTCAGGTCGGATTGCGGATGGTATTGTTTGGAACGAATCGGCCGGTTGTGCAGCGGCCAGTGGCAATCGGCATTGCTTCAGGGATGCACACAATCAAGGCAGTCGATGATGGCTGCCACGTAGGCATCGACTGGCTTATCGATCGGATTAAATGGCTGTGCCGCTTCACCCCCTTCGCTGAAGGCCACAAGTTGGCCGTCGCCGGCGCCGAGGTCGTCCCAGGCCACGAGCGGTTCGGCCTGGCCATCGCCTTCCCGAAGATTGGCTGCCGAGAGCGGCACAACGATCCGCAGCACACCCCCGCGGAATGTGGCATGGCTTTGCGAGAGCGTGACAGTGCCGATTGTTTTTCCAAGTCGCATGGTTTTTGAGTTTGTGGGAGCTCAGAAAGTTCGCTCACTCAAACATATTCCTGTGGGTTAGTGGCCACTGCAGGTGCAGGGCTTGTGGAGGTCTGTCAGTTCAAGGGGTAACGGGCCGAGATCGCGTTTGACGAAATCCAGACAGACGCGTTGCAAGTTGCCAAGCGAATAGTCCTGCGGGTTTGCCACGAGTAAGTTGGCACTGCACTGGGCAGACGCCGTTGCAAGGGATTGAACGTCGCGGGACGTTACAGCACGAAGGCTTGTAGAACGGTTGGCAAGAATGACCGCTAGCGACGGTCGGCTAGTCAGCAGAACCGCTCTGGCACCGTCGCGGGCAGCGTGCATGGCGATGGCAGCGATTAGATCGACGAGTCCCGATGCGGGTAATTGTTGTGAGCCCGGCACGCTTCTTGCGATCGAGGCACAGTGGCCGGCGGCATCGCCCGGGCAATCGGCATGGGCAATCACAAAGAGTCTGGCGGCGGATGCTGTCGCTCCCGATTGCCGACGCGTGATCTCGATTCCTGCGTCGCGGGCATAGTCGCGGGCCGAGGGCGTGAGAACTGCTTTGTCTACTAACGCAATCGACCGTGTGCCGACGGGCAGCCTTTCGAGCATGTGCAAAGTGACCACTTTTTCAACTATCGTGAGCGTGCTCCTCGGGGCAGGCAAAGAAGCCGCTGGGGCAGAGTTGGCTCCGCTGATGATTGGGGCCACAGAGATGGGTGAAATGCGACGCATCACTTCGGCCACAATCTGTCGAATGGCCTCTGGGGTGGGGATGGCTGGGTTCGGAGCAGCAGGAGTTGTCATAGAAAGAGTCACTTTGTGTGTCAGTCGCTCGCGGAGGCTTTGGGATTGTCGATGAGGGCGATCGTGCTCCAGCGGGCGGGTGTTGTGCTGCTATGAAGGAGTTCGCGGAGGAGTCGGCCGTCGCTGGAGATCAGCACGACATCCTCAAGGCCCGCCGACACCGTATCAATTGAAATGTGCGGATCTCCGTCTGGCGACTTTCCATCGGCCAGCAGTGGTTGGACGATCAAGAGCTTCGATCCGACAAGGGACGGATGCTTGACGGTGGCTGTGGCTGTGCCGATGACGCGGGCAAGTTGCATGGGGAGTGGCTTAGAATTCCGTAGTTAAAAAGGTCAGTCTGGGCTGCCGAGGATGCGGAGATCGTCGACGAGCGTGCAACGTCGCTGGCGGGTGAATGTCAGCGGCGTCGTCACGCCTTCGCCTGTTGGCGTGGCGATTGAAAACGACAGATAGCCCTCGCCGCCGAGGCCTAAACCAGCCACACTGGCACCGTTTTTGACAAACAGTGTCGTGTCAAGAAGTCGGCCCATCTTGGTCATGTTGCGAACATTGTGGGAGTGAATAATCGCCGTGTGTCGAAAGCCATGTTCGCTTTCGTACGCCAGACGGATGGCTTCGTCAGCATCCTTACAACGCACAAATGGCAGGAACGGCATCATCTGTTCGGTTGGGACAAACGGGTTGGAATTGTCTGTCTCACCAAAGACCAGTTCGAGTCCTTCTCGCGGTGTGGCTCCAGCCACTTGTGCAAGTACAGCGGCGTCTTGGCCGAGCAGTTCCTTGCACGGGGCAGGGTGGCGGTGGGCTCCCTCGCCAACCATCACGATGGCACGATTGGTGAGCGTGTCAACTTGATGGGCCGAGAGCCGCAGCGCACCGGCTCGCTCCATGGCCGCCATCATCGAGTCAAATACGCTGGCCACAACGAACACCTGTTTCTCGGCGATGCACAGCAGATTGTTGTCATACGCAGCACCGTAGATGATCGCCCGAGCGGCTCGGTCGAGATCAGCTGTTTCATCGACGACCACCGGTGGATTGCCCGGCCCAGCCACGATGGCCCGCTTGCTCGACTGCATTGCGGCCTTGGCCACGGCTGGTCCACCGGTGACACAGATCAGTTTTACCCCTCGATGGCCAAACAGTGAGGCCGCTGTCTCAAGCGTCGGTTCAGCAATAAGAGCAATTAAATTGTCGATGCCGATGTCGCGGTAAATCGCCCGATTCATCCGGCGAACGCCCTCAGTTGCCACATTCTTACCACTGGGATGCGGGTTGACGACAACCGTATTGCCGCCGGCAATCATGCTGACGGCATTACCTGTGATGGTCGGCAGCGAATGGGTGACTGGCGTGATAGCGCCGATCACACCGAAGGGAGCGTGCTCGATGACGGCCAGTCCGTGGTCTCCGCTAAAGACTTCGCTGGACAAAAACTCTACGCCAGGGGATCGCTCGCCCAGCACCTTAAGCTTTTCAATCTTGTGCTCCAGCCGACCGATTTTCGTTTCGGCAAATTCCATACGACCGAGTTCTTCGGAGTCGTCGATGGCGATGCGGCGAATGTGCGCGATCGCCTTGCGTCGGCCTTCTAGGCCCAGTCGCTCGAGCTGTTCAAAGGCTTCTTGTGACGCCAGGACGGCCTCGTCGACACTTGAAAAAATACCATTACGACCAGCCATTGATGGGCCGGATGAGGCGTGAGCGGCGAAGCCACTCGGGCTCGACGGGGCCACGGCCGGAGACTGTGGGCTGCTAGTGATTTTGAGTTCGGCCAAAACCTGACGCACAATTTCTTGAATGTCTGGAATCTGTGGCGATGCAGGCGGAGAGAGTGTCATCTGAAACCTTTCGTGGGGCGGGTTATTTTTTAGGACAGGCCTGAGCCTGTTTTAATTTGTTCAACAGGCCAAAGCCTGTTTTGGACTAGCGACGATTAAAGACTTCCCGGCCTTCGATCTGCACCGCGTCGATCAGGCCAATGACGACGGCGTCAATTGGCAGCGATTTGGTTTCTGGCGTCAGTCGGGCGCTGGAGCCTTGTGTGACCAAGACAAACTGCCCCTCGCCCGCCCCGAGCGTGTCGACGGCGATGAATGTGCGGCCGGTCGAGACCAGCCGATCTCGCAATTTTTCGTCAAGCCGATAGGGCTCAACAATGAGGAGCTTGTGGCCTGTCATGGAGTCGATCTTTTGTGTGGCTACTACCGAGCCAGTGACAAGTGCAATAAACATCAGTTGCCTTTCATTTCTGCTGCAAGGAGATCGCGCGTTTGCCGCGCTACAACCAATTCTTCATTTGTGGGAATCACCCAGAGTGCGACCCGTGGCCTCGCGGTTATTGATTGAAAAACCCCGATCTGGCGTTCGCCGCTGCCAGTTGCCGTGTTAGCGTCTGAATCGATCTCGATGCCCAGTTCTGTCAGATCCCGCGTGACGGCCGCGCGAGTGAGCGGGGAGTTTTCCCCAATACCGCCCGTGAAAGCGATGGCGTCGATTCCGCCGAGTTCCACGATGCCAGCTCCGAGCCAATGCCGAATCGATGCGACAAACACATCAATGGCCAGTTGGGCCCGAGCATTTCCAGCCGCCGCAGCACTCTCTAAATCCCTCATGTCGCCCGACGTTCCAGACATCCCTGCCAGCCCGCTCTTGGCAGAAAGATCCGCAAGCAATTCCTCAAAACTCTTGCCCGTTGCCTTGGCCAGATGCAGCAGTGCAAACGGATCAAAATCACCCGCCCGATTATTTTGAGGCAGGCCCGACTGCGGGCTCATCCCCATCGACGTCCCAACGCTCTGGCCGTCGAGCGTCCAACAGATGCTGCTGGAACCCCCGAGGTGGCAGGTGATTGTGCGCAGTGGTCGTTTTTGCACCAGCTCCAGCAAACGGTTGGAGACAAAGCGATGGCTCGCCCCATGAAAGCCCCAACGTCTGACATGATACTTCTCGACCCATTCCGTCGGGACCGCATAGAAGCTATTGCGGTCTGGAATCGTGGTGTGAAAACCGGTTTCAAACGCCGCCACAAGTGGCACGCCAGGCAATCGCTCAGCCATGAGCCGCATCGCCCGCACATAGGGCGGGTTGTGCGCTGGAGCCACTTGTGAAACTTCCTCCATTGCCGCGAGCACATCGGGCGAGACCCGCACAACACCGCTGACGCGACCGCCATGCACCGCCTTAAAGCCGATGGCGGCAACTTCATCAATCCGCTTCAGCGGTCCGCCCTCGCCCGTCAGTTGGGTCAACGCCGCCTGCAGGGCGACGGCGTGATCCGGTACGGGCATGAGAGCTTCAAGCGCGGTTGCCCCTGCTTGGCACGATGCATAGACCCTGCTCCTTGCTTCGCCGATTCGCTCAACGCCTCCGCGGGCTAGTTCGGTTTCCAAGCTTGTCGCCTCTCGTAGTCCAGCAGTCATTGAGCTACCGGTGTGGGGCAGTTCAAAGAGCCGATACTTAAAGCTTGTGGAACCGAGATTTGCGACGAGGATTTTCATAGGCTTGGGCTGGAAAAACGGCTTCGGAAAATATTCTGGCTTAGGAGAAAAATGCGTCGTCAAGACCTTCGGCCGGACGGGGAATGACGTGGCTAGCCACGAGTTCGCCGACCTGCTGTGCCGCCGTGGCTCCCGCCTCGACTGCCGCTCGGACACTGCCGACATCGCCTTGCACAACGGTGGCCACATAAGCGCCGCCGATGCTCACCCGCTTCAAAATCTTGACATTGGCCGCCTTGGCCATGGCGTCAGTCGCCTCGATCAGGCCGACGAGGCCCTTGGTTTCAATCAATCCAATCGCAGTGTTCATGGGATTCCACTTTCAAAAAGGTTTCAGAAAAAAGTTTCAATCACGGTTTGACAAATCATTTGCACTCACACAAAGAACCACAGTCAACAAAATCACA
>QWQJ01000120.1 GCA_003670865.1 Planctomycetota bacterium
AAATAATGATAATAATAAGCCACAAAAGTCGATTTTTCTAGAGAAGGTTTTGTTGGGGTGTGATGTGCGGGGAGTGACTGCGGCGGAACAGATCACCAACCCTTGCGCACATCAATAAAACATGTGGAATGTGCTTGTGAGCCTTTCCGCGAAAATTGTCGCTGTGTTTTTATTCCGGAGTTTTACCCGATCATGAGTTTTATCAAGTTGAAACTGCCGCTTTCGGTGGCTGTCGGCTTACTTGCCGCTAGCGCGATTGCGGCTGACCCGATTTTTCCGTCGCCCACCCATCCGAGCATCTACAAGACTGTGGCCCAGAATGAAGCCACTCCGCCTGTCATGGCCGACGTGCCGCAGGAAGATGCCTACCAAATGCGGGCCTTGGCTCCACAGGAAGCAGCGCAAGAAGTTGACGACGGCCCCACACGCTACTTGCAGACAGAATTTCTCAAGGAACGCGGGATCAGCACCTACGGTTGGATCGACGCCGGTATTGGCGGTAATAACTGGGGCAGCACCTTCAACGGCCCGATCACGTTCAACGATCGCGACTGGATGGGCCAAATGAATCAGCTCTACCTCGTGAACGAAAAGGTGCTCGACACCGAAGACGGTGGATTTGACTACGGCGGTCGGATCGATCTGCTTTACGGTACCGACTACATCTACAATGCGGCCAAGGGTTGGGATGCAACGCTCAATAATCAGCCGAATCAGTTTGGTGTCGGCGGTGCGCCAAACTGGTCGACAAACAAGTATTACGGGCTCAATATTCCGCAGATGTATGCGGAAGTGGGCTACGGGGATCATGCTGTTAAGATCGGTCACTTTTACACGATCATTGGCTACGAAGTGGTGCCTGCCGTTGGCAACTTCTTCTACACCCATGCCTACACGATGCAGTACGGTGAGCCCTTCACCCACACGGGTATCTTGGACACGTGGAAGGCCAACGATCAGTTGACGATCTACGCCGGTATCACGAATGGCTGGGATAATTTCAGCGAGCCCATCAATGTCTTGGGACCAGCTGCGAATCCTGGCTATCCGGGGGCTAACAGCAATGCGGCGTTTCTCGGCGGTGCGACCATGAAGAGTTCCGATGAGAAGCAGGCTTTGACGATCGCAGTCTCCAGTGGCAATGAAATTGCCAATCTGGGCACCAATATGATTGGCAATCGCTCGGTGTTCAGCACGGTCTATTCCAATGAACTGACTGACAAGGTGACGTATGTCCTCCAGAACGACAACGGCTGGCAGTTCAATGCCGGCACTCCGGACACGGCCAACGCTAGTCAGCCTGGCACCGCGACGTGGTACGGCATCAATCAGTACCTGTTCTATAACTTCAGCGAGACCCTGATTGGTGGCGTGCGATTTGAATGGTTCCGCGATAATAATGGTTCCCGGGTCCTCAATCCGATCCGAAATGCCATATCCGGCCAGCCGTTCGCCGCTGGTTATCAGGGTAATTTCTGGGAAATGTCGTACGGTCTGAACTGGAAGCCAAATAAAAACTGGATCATTCGTCCAGAGCTACGATACGACTGGTACTCGCCCGATAGCCCCACCGGCAACCTGCCGTTTGGCAATATCGCGGGGGGCACTGGCGATCAGTACGGCCAGCTTTACGGCGGCTGCGACGCGATTTGGCAGTTCTAAATTCCGGAGACTTCTAGTCCGGGGGCTGCCCGGCACTAAAAACACAAGCGAAGTTCAAACGCGTTGCCCACCAGAAATGGTGGGCAACGCTCTTTTTTTTGTCCACCACCAGTCGCCTTGGGCCTAGCCGGGCACCATGCGAGGGGTTTTTCAGGGGGATCGTAAGTCGAGCAATAAAGCAGAAAATAGGAAGGCTGGGCAATCCGGATAAACTGCATAGCTTGTCTAGATTTACAGAAGATTGCTCCAATGCTAGCCTTTTGAGGAGTTTTGGTTGCCAGAACTCTCTCGGAGACCGCCGCCTTCGCCCGATGATATGGGTAGGTGGAATGCAAGGAGGCAAATGACGATGACTATAGAGCGCTCTTTCTACGCAGCCCAGATGAGGCGGCTGACCCGGCGAATGACTGTATTGGCTGGGGTGATCTTGGCTGGAATTTTGGCCGCTAGCCCATTGTCGGCCTCCGACCGCTGGCTGACAAACTACGAGCAGGCGATGTCGGTGGCCCAGCAGACAGGCCGGCCTGTTTTGACAGTGTTCACTGGCAGCGACTGGTGTCCCCACTGCAAAACGCTGGAAAAAAATGTCTTGCACACCGAAGCATTTAGCATTTGGGCCGAGGAAAACGTCATTTTACTGATGCTCGACCTCCCTCAGGCAGGCATTTCGCAGGCCATTCGCAGCGAGCGGTCTCAGGTTTGCATCAAGTACGGCGTGCGAACGTTTCCGTCGGTTCTCTTGATTGGAACCGAAGGCCAGCGGTTGGCGGGCCAATCGGGTTACACGGGCCAGTCGGCAGCCACCTGGATCGGTCAAATGGCAGTTCACCTACCCGCTGTGAACGTGGCTCAAACCGACACCGATACGGTTTGCGAAACCCTCGACGAAGCTGTTGCTAGCGCCCGGGGCCGCAAGCGGCCGATTCTGCTGGTTGTTTCGCGGGATGGCGACACAACGGCCAGATCGCAGTCGGCATCCCTGATGAACGACCCAGAATTTGAGGCTTTCGCCCACGATAACTTCGTTGTGGCTGCCATTGGGCCCAGTGCCCAGAGCGGTTCCGAAGCGGAGCATTCGATGGAAAACCTGCTGGGCGGGGCCGAATTGCCCATTGATGCGGTCGAATTGATCGTGACCGACGACGGCCAGACGCCACTTTTCAGTCAATCTGGCTCGCAACCGTCAATTCGGATCATCACCGGCCTCAAGCGGTTCTTGGCCGCCCGCCAAATCGCCCGCCAGGCCGAAACACCCAGAAGGTGAGCAAGGGGCAAGTGAGCAAAGGGCCGAGAGAGGCGGGGGCCTCTCTGGGTGACCCGGCGATCCTTCGGACGCTAAGCAGTAGCGATCCTGCGGACGCTAGACAGTGCGAAACTTGGCCGCCTCGGCATTGAGTTCTGAGATCGAACGCCGCAGTTCGTCTAGCGAAGAGGAAAAAACGGCCATTGAGGCGGCCGATTCCCCCGCTCCGGCCCGCAAGGTTTCCATAGTGTCGCGAATCTGTCTGGCCCCCTGCGACTGGGCCTGCATACCTTCGTGAACATGTTCTAGCGATTGAGTGACAGACTGTACCGGCTCAATGATCCGGCCCAGCTTTTCACTGACTGTCGAAACCTCGCCAATTCTGGCGCTCACCTCGTTGCGAAAGCGGTCCATTTCCATCGTGCCGCTGGAGACGGCCGCCTGCATATCCCGCACCATTCGCTCGATATCCTTGGTGGCGAGTGCAGTTTGATCGGCCAGGCGGCGAATCTCTTGGGCTACGATGCGGAATCCCCGGCCCGATTCCCCGGCCTTCTCGGCTTCAATCGTGGCGTTTACCGAAAGTAAGTTGGTTTGGTCGGCCACCTTGGCAATCGCGGTGACAACCGAGGTGATGCCGCTGGCCCGTTGGCTGATTGTGGAAAGCTTGCGAGTGAAGGCGTTCATTGCTTCGTCGAGGTGCTGCATGGAAACAGTCATGCTCTCCAATCCTCCCCTGCCTTGGTCAGCCACTCTGGCCGCCTCACGGGCCACATCGGTGACAGCGCTTGTCGCACCGAGTAACTGCTCGCTTGTGGTTGAAATTTCTGCGACGGCGGTCGAGATTTCTGTAGCCGATCCGCTAAAGTTACGGACGGCCCGGTCTTGCCGCAGCAGGGCCTTGGCAGCTTCCGACTCCACGGCAGAAAGCCGTTCACCAGCTGACTGAATTCGTCCGATCAAGCCGCTGAGCGAAAGGGTCATCCGGCCGAAGGCACCCAGGAGCCGGCCTACTTCGTCGTCGCCCCCTTTAGGCACATGGCCGGTAAGGTCGCCGCCGGCGATCGACTCCGCAACCGTCAGAGCCTGCTGCACGGGCTGTGCGATCGACCGAGCCAGCCAGAGGGCCGCTAGGGCGCCGGGTAGGCCGACAAAGATCGCCGAAGCCAGAGCACCGGCCGCTTGCCACCAGAGAACATCCCGGCTGGAGTCGGTGGAAATGGTCACAAGCACTGCGCCGGCCGGGCGACCATTGGACGTACGCACTGGCGCAGCCACGCGATAGGAATCGGTATCAAATCGACCGCTGGGGCGGTTATTGGCAATTGCGTTACGGGCTAGTTCACTATCGAGGGGCAGTAGCGACAGTGCGGAGTCTGAAGCGGCCCCCCGCTCGTCGATGCTTCGCGACACAGTCACAGAGAGTTGCTGGTTTAAAATTCGTACCTCGCGGACATCCCCAGCCACCAGTTCGTTGACGAGTCGTCGAAGGCCTACATTTTCATCCAGACGCGTGAGAAAAGTCGCCTCCATGCCGACTTGCACAATACTCGACTGCTCCACGCCAGCGACGCCGACATATTTAAAAATACGGTCGTCGATCTCGCGTTTGCGGGCCGGTTGAACGACGCTCGGCACGTTGCCAGCCAGCAACTTGTGGAAAGCGTGCGCCTGTGGCTGCTGGGACGGATCGGCTGAAAACTGGAATAGGTCGAGGCCGCCGCTTGTATGGATGGTGGCCAAGCCCTCTGGATTGGTCGCTAAAATTTCGATATTTGATTGGGCAGCAACCTGCTTGAGCCGGGCGGTGATTTCCTGCTCATCCACGCCAGCTTTTTTTGCCAAGGCCACAAACTGGGCGACGATCCTTGCCTGCGTCTGCATCTGCTGGTCGATCTCGTCCTCGACTTGCCGAGGCACGTCTTCTGCAAACGCCGCCGCTCGGGCGATGGCCTCCGCAATGCTTTCGCCCCCGACACGCACCTGCTGGAGCACGGCGCGGCGGGCGGCCACCGTTTGCAAGAGCGTGTTGACTGCGATAGCGGCCAGCACCAGTACGGTGACAACAAAGGCAATTCGGGATCGCAGCGACATGCAGATTCTCCGCCGAGGCAAAACTGTGGGACTCCGCAGAAAAGCTAGTTTGCCAAACGTGACCGTGCCACTCTGAACGCGTTCAGACGCCGATTTATTCTCTGTCGGCCGTCACAACCGCCTCAATCGGAACTAGCGGTGGCTGCCAGAGGGCTTGGGGAGCGGGTTGCCGTAATTTTCCTGCCAGAGCGCAGCCCCCCATCGGCATCAGCATAAACAGCGGAGCCATCAGCCACGGCACGATCACTGGCAGCAAGCCGCCACCAGTGCCTTTGCACCGGATCATTATTTTTCTGGATTGAACAGTCATTCAGCCAGTGCGTCCTTTGCTGGAATGTGTGGCGGCTACCAATGGGATCTTCGGACCGTGGGTCAATACAGACCCATAGGCCCTGCAATCAAGGTCGATCGACCGCCTTTTTCATGTGAGCTTCAATCGCTACTGGCCGAGGCGGGAATTGAACCCGCACGGAGATTCCTCTCCCCGGGATTTTAAGTCCCGTGCGTCTGCCTATTTCGCCACTCGGCCGAAGAGTGCGCGATCCTATCGTTGCCTGAGCGGCCCATGCAAATAGACCGGGTAAACTGCGGGCAGCGTGAGGGGCGAGGCTGTTTCGGGGCTTGCGACGGGGGCTTCTGGGGCTCGTGTGGGATGCGGGCTACACTTCTGAGATGCCGCTGCTGCTGGAGAAAAAATCCTCTTGAATAGTTCCGCTCCTTTAGACCCGTCTGGAGTTGACGGCTTTCTCGGTTCCCGGGCGTCGATTGGTATGGACGTTGTGCTCGTCGGACTGCTGATGCTGCTGCCGCTTTTGGCCTGGAGCATCTATCTGGTGGCCAAACACCGCAATTTTGTTGCTCACAAGCGACTGCAATTATTGATCGCCGGCCTGCTGTTTACGGCCATCGTGATCTTTGAAATCGATGTTCGGTTGGTCAGCGATTGGAAACTCCGGGCCACCGCGAGCCCCTCGTGGCCAATGGGCGTCTGGACAGCCTTGGGGGTCCATCTGGTGTTTGCGATCTCGACGGCCCTGCTTTGGGTGTGGGTCGTCTGGGAGGCACTCGATCGCTTTCCGCTGCCCCCGCATCCGGGCACTCACGGCCCCCGTCACCGCTGGATGGCAAGGCTGGCAGCCCTTGATTTGGTTCTCACGACGGTAACAGGCACCTTCTTTTACTGGATCGCATTTGTGCGCTGACGCTCAACGCTTCGGCAGCCAGCGACAGATGGCCAAGCCGCCAAAATAGAGCAGGCACAGCGGCAGAGCCAAGAAGAGCAAGCTGTAGGGATCAGCCGGCGTCAGTATCGCCGAGACAACAAAAATCACAATGACGGAAATCCTCCACTGTGAAGCGTACGTTTCGACATCAAAGATGCCGATCCGTTCCAGAAAGAGCATCACCAGCGGCAACTGAAAGCCCAGCCCGAATCCGATCGGCAGGATCAGGACAAAACCCAGCCACTCACTGATGCGGGGATCGGGATCCAGCCCTAGCCATTCGTTGAACTCAAGCAGATACGCCAGCACAAAGTCAAAGACAAAAAAGAAGGCCAGGCAGACGCCAGCCAGAAAGAGCCCCGTGCTGATTGGCAGAAAGATGCGCACCCAGCGTTTTTCTTGCGGGTAGAGCCCGGCAGCCACAAATGTCCATAGTTGATAGAGAATCCAAGGACTCGAGAGCACAACGCCGACCAACAGCGCTGCCTTGACGTAAATTCCAAACGCTTCCTGCGCACTCAAGGTTGTGATGCTGACGCGAGAATCTTTGGCCAGCGGTTGCCAGAGCAGAAGCGGCACCAGGCCATCCATATCAAAAAGTTTTTCAGGTGAGCCGGCCTCGCTCACGGCCGGGAGTTGAGCTGTGCCCAGCATCCGGGCCATTCGCTCGGGGTGTACCTCGCGGAGCTCAAACGACATTTTGTGTTGCTCGACCGCGTCGAGAATTTCCGCCCGCGAATAGGGCAAAGCAGCCCCGCCTTGCACCCGAGGCTGCCAGGTGTCAAACGTCTCGACCGAGCGTTCGGTGTAATAGTTGCCGAGGGCTTTCCGCAGTGGTTGCTCGATCAGGTGCACCACCGGCCGCGCCACGAAGAAGCCAATGAGCACGGCCACGGCCAGCCCGGCCGATGCCCGCATCAAGCAGACACGCAATTCCTCCAGATGCTCGCCGAAGGTCATCGTCGAGCTTTGAAAAAGATCTTCGTCTTTCTGGCGGGCCATAGGCTGTCTGGTTCGTGCGGTTTGGGTGAATCGACTCTCTCGACTTATACTTCAAAAAGTCTTCCTATGCTTGATGGGTGTGTCGATTCGCGGGTGCTTTCTATGGTTTTAGTCGCCAATCAAACCCGCACAACCGCTTCGGCCGGTTTTGAGCGATCCGAATCAAGAGCCTGTTGGCCAAAATCGCTGCGGACATGGCTTGTGATTTTGTCTGCATCGCTGGGGCTGGCGGCCCCGGCCCCAGCGGCAGAAACCCATCGAGAAGAGTCGCGATTGCCAGCAACGCTCAGTGCGATTGCGGCAAGTGAGCTAGTGGGTGAGGCGGCCTACCAACGGGGCTGGTTGGGACTGGCAAGAGAAGCCTGGACCCACGGCCTAACAATTACAGATCCAAAATTATTTCCTGAAATCCACACTCGCTTTCAAGAGAGGTTGGCGAAATTGGATGCGTTGGCAAAAGATTCGGCTGCGACTGTTACGCCCGAGGTTCAATCGGGGGACTCGGGGCGGGAGTGGAAACTCCGCTGGAGGGTGGCCGGTGGAGAACCAAACTCAGACCTTCGCGGGCAAAGTGCGCTAGCATCAGGGATCAAGAGCCCGCCCGCTTCTGTCGAACTTTTGCCCGCAGCAGAACTCTCAGCGATTTGGCCGGTGCTGGAGCGAGACCTTGTACTCTGGAACAGGCAGACGGCTGTGCATGCCGTGGGACTGGCTGACGGTCGGTTTCCGTGGAGTGCCGTTCCTCATGCCACTGAGAGTCTGCTCTTTCCCCGTGGCTCCGCCGCGATCGGTGATCGCCAACCTGTCACGAGGGCGAATCTTTCGATGCCCGCTGCGGGTGAGCCTGCGATCTGCGTGGCCTCGGGGCGATGTTTTGCAACGCTCGGACAGGCTTCAAAAAAACCTCGCCCCGTCACAGGCCAAGCAATCGGCTCTCTGCCAACTCTGCTGGCCTGCCTCGATCTTTCCATTGCGGCTGAAGGGCGGCTTTTGTGGTTGGCTGAGCCGCCCGATTTTTTAGCCCTCAGCGGTGCCACTCCCGACGATCAGTCGCACACTATTTTCGATTCGCCCCCATTGGCCGATGCCGAACTGTGCGTAGTGACGGTGCGTTCGCTCGATCCTGGCAATCAAGTGGCACTCGTCGCCTTCGATGCCCGCGACGGCCGGCCTCGCTGGGTGCGTTTACTCGACAAGTCAGCCCCAGCGACTTTGGCACTCGCCGCCACACAGCGCATCTGCTTTGCGGAGGATCGGCTGATTGTGGCCACCCAAGGGGGTGCGATCGAGGCATTTTCTCGCGACGGCCAACCTGTCTGGTCGACTCTCGGCCAAGCCGTAAAGGCGGCTCCCGCTCGTAGCAGTGTTCCTATCTTTTCGCGTGGCCGGATTTTGATTACGACGCAAGGC
>QWQJ01000154.1 GCA_003670865.1 Planctomycetota bacterium
AAAACTACAAGTGCCGCTGGATCTTGACCGCGATTCGCTCAAAGCTCGCGGCATCGCACCCCGAGAAATTGTCCGCATGACAGTCAAGGACGCCTCTCGCGAGGCTCTTTTGGCAGCGATCCTCAAGCCGCTTTCGCTTGAGTGGGAGCTCTCGGCAAAAAAACTGCGAGTTTTTGCCCCACCGAGCGACGCAGAACAGTAACGGTGTAGCGTTCAGACCCTAGCAACAAAGCCAACATAAATCCCACTGGGCTTCGGCCAAAAATGGTCAGACAAGCCCACTACGGAGTCTGTGCCTTCATCCGCTGGGCCGCATTCCGGTTTCGCAGCGATGGCTCATGCGTGGGGTCTATCTTTAGGGCCTCCGAGTAGGAATTGACCGCGTCCCCCAAACGCCCCTGCTGAGCCTGGGCCACGCCCCGATTAAACCACGCGCGAATGTCTCGGGGATTATGACGGATGGCGTGGTCAAAATCGAATTCGGCTTTGCGAGGCTCGTCAGTGGCCAGATATCCGAGCCCGCGATTTAAGTAGGCCAGCATGTAGGTGCGATCCCGGCGAATGGCTGAAGCATATGCGTTGATCGCCTCGAGGGGCCGCTTCAATTCCATCAGCGTCAAACCCCGCCAGAGTTCAGGGCGTGGATCGTCGTAGGCGATCCCGGCCGCATCTTCAAAGTCTTCCAATGCGATGCCGTAAAGACCCAAGTGGAACCAGGCAACCCCACGCCGTAAGTAGAGCTCTGGCTCGTCGGGGTCGACGACAAGCCCCTTTGAAAACGCCTCCACTGCCCCTTCGTAGTCGCCCAGCCGACGGGAAACAACTCCCAGCGCTAAAGAGGCCACCGTTAAACTTGGATCGAGCTTGACGGCTTTCCTCAGCACCTCGCGCGACTGCTCAAACTGCCCTTCCTTGTCCAACTTTTCAGCGGCATGCAACAGTTCTGTGGCCGGCGATTGTTCGTCGCCTAGCCCACCGTTTTCAAAGGGCCCTCTGCCCATCTCTTGGCTGCCTGAAGATGGCCGGCGATCGGCCTTGGCCCGGTCTGTCGGTGAAGGAGTGTCTCCAAACAAATCGGGGACGGCCATCTCGACCGCTGGTTTTTGGTTGGACGGCGGCTTGGTCGGTATTGTTTTTTTGCGGTCAGCAGGCTCGCCTGACACGGTCCGATCTGGAAAGGGAACGGGCAGTTGTAGGGCTGGTTTCCGCGGAGCAGCCGGTAACGAGGGCGCTGGGTTAGGGTTTTGCGTCCCACTACCAAAAGGATTGAGTTCGTCGGAAAAGGGATCTTCTTGGGGGATGCCCACGTCCTGCTGTGCAAACGCCTCAGCTGTTATCGCTGTCAGAAGACTACCGAGCTGATTTGGCAACCCGAGCCAAAGACAAGCCGGCACAACCCAGCAGATGCCTGTGCGCAGCACAGCTTGAGCCAGTGGCTTTGGCCACCGAAATGATTTCCGTTGTTGTAGCAGTGAGTTTCTTTTCATGCTCAGATAGCTAAATCCTCTGGAGATGATCGGCATAATTCAGGGAACCAACTGACCTGCCAGACCAACCGGGGCATTGTCTTCCCAATCGTTCTCACCCTACGCCTGCTGTGACCCGATCAATCCTCCCAACCGCTCCTGAATACCATCCTGAATCTTTGTGGCAAAAAAGGAGGCCATGCCGGGCAGTTCGAGTTGCACAACCACTTCTTCGACAAAAATTTCGATGTTGCCGTCAAAGCGCATGCCCATCACAGTCACTAAAATTTGCATCCTGTCTTCGTGTTGCCAAGAAGCCTCTATCGGCCCAACGGTCGCCGCATATTCCTCGCGGGCCTTGACGAGTGCATCGTCCAATCGTTGTCGGATCTCTTCCCGACTGAGGTCATGCGGAACTCGTACCTCAAGTTTTTTTGCCATCTGCTCTCCAAGGCTTAAAGACTTCCATCCGTTGAATAGAGTCTGACAACTCTACGCCATGCCGCACAGCGTGCTAGCGCGTTGCACCAGATCTTTTTGCACCCGACCTGTTCGCCCATTGGAGCAAACGGCTGAACGAAGTGCGACCACATCGGCGTGCAAACCATAAATTTGCGGAATCTCGTCAATTGTGATCCGTCCAGCCACTGCCACCTGCAGGCCGACCGCCCGGGCCGCTTTCATCCATTTTGACAGTTGATCCGGCCCAACTCCTTGCAAAATCCCAGCGGCCGACTTGTCGAACGTATCGATCAGAAGTGTGACACACCCCGCTTGAACGGCCGCTTGAATGATTGCCAGGGGGGGTGGGGCCAAAGCACATTGCCAGTCCGAGTAGGCCACCGCCACGCGGCACAAACCAATCGGCAATGAGTTCCAAACGCCGTTTAAGGCCTCCTGCCAATCACGGTTTGCCATACCGGCCAGTCCAATCTTGACCGCCGCCGGCGGCCTGGCGAGGGCTGGCAAAATCGCCAGTGTCTCAGCCAGATGCCTCGCGATCGAGATTCCCCCGGCATGCATCTCCTCGTGCAATTCACCGCAGGCGAGGGTCCACGGAGCCTGCGCCTGGACTGTTGCCGCAATCGCGGCAATCACTTCCGGATCGGCGCGACCCAGCGATCCACGCAGCGGCTCTTTAATGTCAATAATGGCTGCACCCCCTGCCAGTGCGCTGGCCGCCTCGCTCGCATCGCGCACGCTCACCAGTAAGCCCCGCCACTTCATGAGTCTTGCCCACCATCATTGGCGTGGCTCTTGACGGCGTTGACAGGGCCCTCCCCGCCCCCGCCGTCGGTGGCTCGCTTGGCGTCCACGAGCTTCGCACTCAAACCTCTGGCAACGCCTATCGAAAGAGGCTCGCACCACCTGCCGTCAAACACGACTGCGCCTTCTTTCCATTGGCCCCAGGGAGTGAACGTCGGCCGCTCCTGCCATGCAATGGACCGATCGGCAATTCGCATGACCAGCGTGCCGACTCGCCGCGTGACCGCGGTCTTGCGGCCAGAGTCCACAGCACTCGAACCCAGAAAAAAACATTCCACGCTCTCCAGCGGCACC
This sequence comes from Planctomycetota bacterium, assembly GCA_003670865.1. Taxonomy (GTDB): domain Bacteria; phylum Planctomycetota; class Planctomycetia; order Pirellulales; family UBA1268; genus BAIKAL-G1-2R. The sequence goes on from QWQJ01000154.1 coordinate 3,027, forward strand.
TCGTGTAAAACCAGTGGCGAAAGTCGCACCCGCAGCATTCCCTGCCGGTACGAAAGTCGGGGCCGCCACGCGATTGCCGCTAGCGTAAGAACGATACTCGCGGTGCCCGCCAAAAGCCCTGCGAGAAGCCATCCGACAAGCGGGCTTGCGTCCCAGACAATCACCACTGCTGAACAGACAAAGGCGGCCACAATCGTCGTAAGAGCCAAGCCCACCACAGGACGGAGATTGCCCTTGAGCCAGACTTCCTCCGTTTCCTCGCAGCGGTATGTCATTGTGCTTTCACGATTGAATTGAGTTTCATACGATGTGCCCGCGGCGGTTCTAGAATATTCGCCCTTGATCCACTCCTCGTTCAACGCTCCTCGCAATGCACACTGACCAATCGGCCTCAGACTCCTCACAACGCGCGGTGCTTCTCATCGTTACGGTCTTGGCCGTGTACGGCCTCGCAGCGATTGGAGGCTGGCCTCAACATGGTCGCGATTTGCTCGTGCAGGCACAAGCAACCCATGACTCTGCCCATGCTGCCCCGCATGCGGTCCACGTCCTCTCACCACCACTCCTTACCGTGCTGCCATTTGGAGTTCTCTTGGCGGCAATCGCCATTCTACCCCTCACGTCCTCGCTCTCGCACTGGTGGGAACACAATTCGAGCAAACTGCTTGTGGCCGGGGGCTTGGCCGTGACGACACTGGGCTACTACACACTGCTGCATGCCCACGCGGTCGATCTCCATTTTCCGGTCCACTCGGTTGTTTCCCCGGCGACGGCGGGGCCATCGTGGGGGGTGGCGGGTGCCATCGTGGCCAATGCCATGCTCTCTGAATACATCCCGTTTATCGTGCTGTTGTTTGCGCTCTATGTGATCACTGGCGGCGTGCGAATCGAAGGGGATCTTGTTGCCACGCCGGCGGTCAATACAGCCTTTCTTGCAATCGGCGCTCTCTCGGCGAGTTTTATTGGCACGACAGGTGCTGCGATGCTCTTGGTGCGACCTTTGCTCGAAACCAATCGCGAACGCCGACTGGTCTCCCACACGCTGGTGTTTTTTATTTTCCTCGTCTGCAACTGCGGCGGCTGCCTGCTACCCATTGGCGATCCCCCGCTCTTCCTCGGCTATCTGGAAGGAGTCGACTTTCTCTGGACTCTTTCGCTCTGGAAGCCGTGGCTTTTGACCAACGGCTTGCTGCTCTTGATTTACTGGTGCTGGGACACTTTTTTTGCCCATCCCCACGAGGCCGTCCGCGACATTCTTCGCGACGAGCAAGTGATCCGCCCGCTGCAAATCGGCGGCCTCTGGCCAAATCTCCCCTTGATGGCTGGCGTCATTCTAGCGGTGGCTTTCCTTGATCCTGCCAAAGCTCTGCCTGGCACCGCCTGGCATCCCTGGATCTTTCTGCGTGAGGTCATTTTGCTGGGGCTTGTGGGCCTTTCACTCTTGATCGGCTCCCGACAGATTCGTGAAAAGAATGCCTTTCAATACGGCGCGATTCTGGAAGTGGCTGCACTCTTTCTGGGAATCTTTGTCTGCATGCAGCCTGCGCTCGCCTTGTTGCATGAGCACGGTGCGAGCCTAGGAATCAATTCGCCCCGCGCTTTTTTCTGGGCCACAGGATCGCTCTCAAGCGTGCTTGACAACGCGCCGACCTATCTTGTCTTTTTCAAAACAGCGCAAGCTCTGCCTACCGACGCAGCCACCATGGCGGGCGTTGATGTGGGCCGACTCGGAGCCATCAGCCTAGGCGCTGTATTCTTAGGGGCGATGACCTACATCGGCAACGGCCCTAACTTCATGGTCAAAGCGATCGCCGAGGGATCGGGGGTGCGGATGCCAAGTTTTTTTGGCTACATGCTCTACAGTTGCGGTGTGCTCTTGCCGGTGTTTGCCCTTGTCTCGTGGCTCTTTTTTTAACGACTCTTTTGTCACCTCTGCGAACCCCCGCTTGAATCCCGCGCGATCGACTTCCGACTCCTTTGATACCGTTACGACGGACTCGCAGCTTAAGCAGCTTGTCGAACGCCTTTCCGCGCATCCGCACCTGGCATTCGACACAGAGTTTGTTTCGGAGCACACCTACCGCAGTCAGCTCTGTCTGTTACAGGTGGCAGCTCCCGGCATCCTGGCGGTGATCGACACGCTGAAAGTGAGTGAGCTGGATTCCTTTTGGCGACTGCTCACCGACCCCAGTCGCACAACGGTCGTCCATGCCGGCCGGGAAGAAATGGGGTTCATTCTGCATGCGATTCAAGCTCGGCCTGCGTCGCTGTTTGATGTGCAGGTGGCAGCTGGTCTTGTGGATCATGATTACCCCTCCGGCTATGCCTCGATCGTCCGTCGCTTTTTAAACCTGCCCACCAATAAAGGAGAGACCCGCACCGACTGGCGGCAGCGGCCGCTCTCGGCAGCGCAGCTGGAATACGCCGTTGACGATGTGCGGCATCTGGAACAGCTCTGGAGACATTTGCAGGGCAAGCTAGAAACATCTGGCCGAACGGCTTGGATGGAAGCAGAAATGGCGACGTGGCAAAACGACGTGGAGGAGTCGTTTCTCCGCAAACGTTGGCGGCGGGTATCGGGTTTAAACGGCCTTTCGCGGCGTGAACTGGCGGTGGCGAGAGAACTCTGGCACTGGCGGGATTCGGTCGCTGAGTCGCGAGACATGCCGCCGAAGCGAGTCTTACGAGACGATTTACTGGTTGAGCTCTGCAAGCGGAAAAGTGCCGACCAACAACAAATTGCTGCGATTCGTGGCATGCAGCGATCAGATCTGCGTCACATCATGCATGGACTTTCCCAAGCCATTGCGCGGGGTCTGGAGATTCCGGAAAATGAGTGCCCGGGGGGTGAGCGGCACCGCGCCCCTCCGCCGCAGCTAGCGATGCTGGGTCAGTTTTTAGCCACGGCGATTGCCGGGCTTTGCCGGCAGATGCAGATCGCCCCGGCCTTGGTTGGCACAGCCTCCGACATGCGAGACCTGTTGGCGTTTAAGCTGGGGTACCGCGAGAGCGACGATGAATCGCCGCTGTTGGCATCGGGCTGGCGAGAGCAGCTCGTCGGCTCACTCGTCGATGATCTGCTGGCCGGCCGCGCCAGCCTCCGCATTTGCGACATCAACTCTCCAGACCCACTGGTCGTCGACCGGCCTTAGTGATCCGATCGATCACGAGGACTCGCTTTGAGAGCGGTTGAAAAAAGAGCGGAGGGCATGGGAGTCGAACCCACAATCCATTACTGGACATCTGATTTCGAATCAGACTGCTGGCCAATTCGCTTACCCTCCGAATCGCTGCTGGAAAGTCAATACTGTAGAGATCAAACCCCTCGGGCTCAAGTTCGACAAGCCAACCCCCAGTCGCGGCATTCTTTTGCCCCAACGGCTCCCGGCAGATACGAGCGGCTTGCACGCTAGGGCGATTCCTACGGCTTTTTGCCCTCCCTATTGATAGCCCGTCAACCAGCGTTCTACATTCGAAGGAGAGATCTTTGTTGGATCTTTCTGGGATTGATCTTTGGCCCGAGCGTGGCCCTTGGTTTGTCTCTGCTGCCCAATGAGAAGAACAGATTGATGGATTGCTTGGCATCCATGCCATTCTTCTTCGACACGTCTCGCTGGAACAATTGATGTCCACCACCACAGACAAGAATACAAGTCCTTACATCCTCATGACGGGAGCCACCGGCCTGCTCGGCTCGTATCTCGTCCGCGACCTACTCATGAGCGGTCGCCGCTTAGCTTTGATTGTCAGACGCGATCGCAAAAAGACGCCCGCCAGCCGCATGGAACTATTGCTGCGGCACTGGGATGAAACACTGGGCTACACACTCCCTCGACCGATCGTTCTGGAAGGCGATCTCAGCCAGCCCCTCTGTGGTCTCGATAACGACGCCCGCTCCTGGGTCACGAGCAACTGCGATGCTCTGCTCAACAACGCCGCTAGTCTTAGTTTTCGAGGCTCCGACCCAACCGCCGAACCATGGCTCACCAATGTCACCGGCACGACCAACGTGCTTGCATTGGCCAAGGAAACCGGCCTGAGGCAGATGCATCATGTATCGACTGCCTATGTCTGCGGCCTCCGTACTGGCCGAGTTTTAGAAAGCGACGTCGATGTCGGTCAAGAGTTTGGCAACGACTACGAAAAGAGTAAAGTTGCCTCAGAACAGCTTGTGCGTAGTGCCGAGCATTTCGACACCGCCACAATCTACCGCCCATCGATCATCGCAGGCGATTCTCAAACCGGCTACACATCGACCTACCACGGTCTGTTTGCGGCCCTGCGACTCGGTCACACGTTGCTCACCCGTGTCGTCAAGGGATCGACCAGCGGTCCGGCGCTGTTGGCCTTAATAGGAGTCGATCCCAAGGCTCACAAAAACTTTGTGCCCGTCGACTGGGTTTCCAGTGTGATCTCCCACCTGATTCAAACGCCATCGGCTCATGGAAAAACGTTTCATGTGACGCACCCCGCCCCCTGCTCGATGGACTTAGTGGGCCGGTTTATTCAGGAAGCGGTGGAACGCTACTCCAAGGATGCCTCGCCCGACGATCCCGACCTCTGCGACGAGCAGTGGTTTGCTGATACTATGTTGACCCAACTCGATGTCTACACAAGTTATTTCCGCCACGACCCCACATTTGATCAGACAAATGTGACGGCCTTTGCCAGCCACCTTCCCTGCCCAGTGCTTGACATGCCGAGGCTGCTCACAATGGCGAGATTTGCCATCGCCAATGACTTCGGGCGACTGTCCGTAAAGATTCCTGCTACAGCTCCTGAACTCACCTGCAACGCGAGTTTGCCTCAGGAGGTCTCTGACGAGAATCAAATAATGGCTGACGCGAATCAAATGATGGCTAACGCGAATCAAGGAGCCTGCCTCAATGTTCCGTTCGCTCCCGCTGACAGCATTTGAAGAGTACATGCTGCTGGATGGGACAGCCGACCATCCAATGGAATTTCTGATTCGACTGCGGTTTGATGGCCCGCTCGATCTGGAGGCCCTGCGGGTAGCCGCTGGCCAAGCCCTCGACAGGCATCCGATTCTCCGTTCGCGGATTGACCGTGGGAACCAAAGGTGGCCGGCGGCCGGCCCGCGTTTTATTTTTTCTCTTTCCGCTGCTGTCGACCCAACCCAAACCGATCCCATTGAGACAGGCCCCCGGCCGTCCGATTCCGTAGTGAGACTCATACATGGCTCTTGCAACGATGATCCTGACGCCTACCCAGAGTGCGAGGCACTCAACTCAAACTCTGGTCCACTGGTTCGGCTGATGGCCGTCGTACCTGACATAAATCGATTGCCGTCTCACTTTGATCTCATCGCTCAGTTTCATCACGCCGCGTGCGATGGCGCAGGGGCGATCGACTTCTTAGAGGATCTTCTAAAAATCCTTGCGGCAGGCAGCACCGCTCAACTCACCCCGTTAAAGCCACTTTATCCACAGCAACTCAGTACCCGCGGTCGCTATCAATTGACTGCTTTGCGTTTGCTCAAGTCGCTGCCGCAGCAGGCCCGGGGATTGGAGGGAGTCTGGCAATTTCTTGCCAATCGGCCCATGCG
>QWQJ01000017.1 GCA_003670865.1 Planctomycetota bacterium
CACTTCGCAGAGAATCCCGCAGGGCTGGAAGATATTCATGTGAGCATTCCTTCGAGAGCCTACTGGACTGCCGCGATGGCTGCGGTTGAACCCGTGCCGGCTATCGACCGCCGCATGTCGGTGTCGGCCTGTAGGTTTCGCAATTTATAGTAGTCGGCAATGCCCAGGCGGCCCGACGCCAGCGAATCGGCGATTGCCTTGGGAACCTCGGCCTCCGCTTCAACAAGCGCCGCCCGACTTTCTTCGATGCCAGCCACCATTTCCTGCTCTTTGGCCACCGCCATTGCTCGGCGGCCTTCGGCGTTCGCTCTGGCCACACGCGTGTCAGCCTCGGCCTGATCTGCCTGCAATCGTGCGCCGATGTTGCCACCAACATCGATGTCGGCAATGTCGATTGAGACAATTTCAAAGGCTGTGTTGGCGTCGAGTCGGCGTGCCAGCACCGTTTTGGAAATCATGTCGGGGTTTTCTAGCACGTCGCTGTGACGCTCGGCTGAACCGATAGCCGAGACAATGCCCTCGCCAACGCGGGCAATGATTGTTTCTTCCGTCGCACCGCCGATCAGCTGATTGAGATTGGTGCGCACCGTGACGCGGGCTCGCACTTTGAGTTGAATGCCATTTTTGGCGACGGCATCGAGCGATTCGCGACCACTATTTTTACCCGGACAGTCGATGACCTTTGGATAGACGCTCGTCTGCACAGCCTCTCGCACATTGCGACCGGCCAGATCAATGGCTGTTGCCAATTTAAAATCGAGTTCTTTGATCTTGGCTTTATTGGCGGCGATGAGTGCCTGTACAACCAGCGGCACGCGACCACCGGCGAGGTAGTGGGCTTCAAGCGCCTGCAGGGTGACGCCAGTTGAATCTCCAAGACCAGCCTGCACGGCCATAATCTTACTGCGAACGATGACTGTTGGATTGACTCGCTTAAAACTCATGGCAACAAGGTCAAACAGACCGATGCCTGCGCTCGACGCGTACGACTGCAGCCAGAGTCGCAAGTAGCGAGCCAGCAACCCAAACACAATCAACAGCACAAAAATTCCCAGACCCAGCAGAATCAATGTCGGCATCGCAAAACTCCACTCGAAAACGGGGAAACACAAGGGGACCACTCAAGGCCTAGACTCATTCGGGGAAGGTCGCCCGTCAAGCAGTGGGCGGATTCAAGGCCTCGAATTCAAACGCTTCCAGAGTTTGTGAGAGTCGAGAATCGAGCTCGAGGGCCTTGTTTTCCGGTTGAAACGATTCTCCGTCCGCCCGGTCGTCGCTCCTTAAAATCCGGACGACGAGAGCCGTGCCCTGGACGCCGACAGCCTCCACCCGCGTGCCCACTTCGATCGGTCCGCTCTCGCTCAATGCCTCCAGAGTCATGCCATCAATCTCAATGCTGCCCCACGGCAAGAGCTCGCTGAGTGTCTCGCCACTGCGGCCGACAAGCGTGCGAGCGTGGTGGCGACGATTGGCATCCGGCAGGAGGTCGGCCGCATCCGGGGGCGGGGGCAACACCCGACGGCCGAGTGGCGTTTGCGGAAACCAGCGAAAGGCCAGCCCCAAGACGCAAGGTACGCTCACGACGGTCATCGCAAGCACGGTCATTCCAGCCACGGCACCCAACTCTAGAAAAGCGGTGGCGATGGCGGCAACGATCGCCGTGACGCTGATAAAACCAAGGATGCCTCCCGATGGCACAAAAACTTCAAGGGCCATCACGCTCAAGCCAACCATCATCAGGAGAACCACCCAGAGAATTGAATTCATAGAAGCAGTTCTCGAAAGAGGCAGCGATTTTGCGAGTGGCTCAGACGGTGCGGCACAGGCTTACATCTCTCGCTATCCCAGGATGGCCTGCACATGCACGCGTCCATCTCGCACCAGAACGACGCGGACGGCCGTGCCAGGCTCAATCAACCGGCCGTCGCTGGTTACATCATGCAACCGACCGGAAATTCGTGCCATCCCAGCCGGGGCCAGCCGCGTTGTCGTCGTCCCCTCAAGTCCCAGCAGGGCGTCGAGGCGACTATTGTCGAGGGCTTCATCGGTCATGGATGGCGGGGCCAAGAGCACATGCCGAAAAATTGGTACGGAGGGGAGCCAGCGACGCACAAGCACGCCGATCAGAGCCACGCCAACGGCCGCACCGAGAATGCCCAATAGCGACCACTGCAACTGGCGAATCTGATACGCGTTGGCCGGCAATACAAACGACTGGCTGGCCAGCACAAGCGACGCGATCACCAGCATTCCGCCGCCTAGACCCAGCACCCCAACGCCGGGCAGCACGAAGATCTCGGCCACGAGGCAGAAGAGGCCCGCCAAAAAAAGCATCACCTCCAGCCATCCCGATGTGCCGTGCAGATACTGGCTCCAGAAGTAAACGATGAATGCCACCATCGAAATAAAACCCCCTAAGCCGACGCCCGGCGTATGCAATTCGATGTAGAGACCGGCGCCGCCAATCAAGAGCAGCAGCCAGGCCACGCCCGGACTCGCCAGAGCATCGAGCAGTTTGTCGGCCCAGCCGGGCTCGGAGACCGCGATCTCGCCTGTCAGGCCGTAGGCCACCACGAGTCCGTCAAACCCTGTCACCGTGTGCGTGGCCACGCCCAAAGACAAGGCCTTGTTGCCGTCCAGTTGGATCGGTCCCACGCCGACACTGGCTCCCACCTTCCAAGCCTCGCGATCGTCGCGGGAGTCGAGTTCTTCCGAGCAAAAATAGTCGACGCGGCCGCTGGCTGGCTGGGTGTCGCGGTGCAGGGAAATCCCGGGATTTACAAGTGCCACTGGCAACGACCACGAGCGATCACGTTTTTTGGCCACGCCTTCCCGCCATGCTACGGCGATCGCCTGCGCTTGCCTCTGACCAATCGTGGCGGCTCCCTCACCCCCCAGCACAGCGCCTGCATGCATCACCAGTTCATCGCAGGCAACCGCCACCAGCGCCGCATCGCTCCGGGCCTCGCGAGGAATGTAGGCGACGCTGCGGACGCGGGCCGAATCAAACGAGGCCAGATACGTTGCCAAAACAAGACTCTGTTCGGGGTCGCCACCGGGGCTGTCAATTCTTAGGCAGACAAAATTATCACCTCGGGAAATCGCCGCATCGATACGGGTTCTCGTGCGGGCCACAGCATCTGCTGTGATCGGACCACTGAGCACAACCTGCACGCCCTTCCAGCCGCCATTGAGTGACGGATCAGACGCCAACGATTTTTCATCCAATCCCAGCCCGCGGGCCACTTCGCTGGGCGTGCGGGCTAGAAGTCGCACGATGCCCAGTTCTCGAGCGCGGCGGCCACTGAGTGCGATGGGCATCGGTCGCAGCTCATCGATATTGAGCACGGCCGTTGTTTCCTTGAGTTTATCGATCTCTTTGAGTTCGATGAACTGCTCGCCATTTTCAGTCGAGACCCGGGCCACCTTTGCGGCTGGATCGAGTAGTGCCAGGGCTAATGCTGGCGGCACGGTCTTTCGCCGAGTGGCAATCTGTCCGTAGGCCGCCCGCATCGCGTCGTCCACAACCGGCTCATCGGTATTGGCTGGGCCCAGCACTGCGTCGGGTGCTATCACAATCTCTTCGCAGGCTAAAGCCACAAGCACGGCGTGACCTGTTGCCCCGCTCGGCAAGTAGGCCACAGTCTTAATGCCGGCCAGCCGATCGGTGCAGAGGAATCGGGCGAGTTCTAGGGAGCGACCGAAGTCGCTGGCCATGCCGCTATTTCCATTTGTGGCTGCGTCGCCCGCCGTTTCGGAGGCGTTCTCGTCGGGCTGATCGAACCGCAGCACGAGCACGCCTCGCTGGCCTCGGCCCTTGAGGCGATCGATGTGTCGCACAATGGCCGCTTCAATTTGTGTGTCCCGGGTGCCTGTGATCGGCAGTCGCAGCGAGAGTGTGACTGCCTCTGGCGTTACGGGTGCTGCTGTGTCTTCAGGCTCTGCTGCCCGTGCTGGAACGGCGTTACTCAAAAAGGAGTACTCCCAGCTATTAAGGGCCACAGCGCAGACCGCTAGAGCCCAGAGAGCACTGGCCAACAGGGCATTCAAGCGGTGCCTTCGGCGGGGCATAACGGCCCTCGTTTTGGATGGAGACTCTCTGCATTCTAAGACGGCGGGCAGGAGAGTCAAAATTCGTAGTCTTTCTAGAGTCGCTGATTTTTGGAGCTTGAGCGTCTTTCAGATCTGCCGGGAGTCTTTTTTTATTATCTTATTTGCTATCATACTGGGGTGATGAGTCACACTCTTTCCAATCCGCCGTCTGCTACCATCCAAGCCCTGATTGGGCTGATCGGGTCAAACGCACTCAAACGCGGCACATTTCGCCTGGCGTCTGGTCGAGAGGCGAGTTTTTATCTCGATGCCAAGCAGGTGGTACTCGATTCTCATGGCTCAATGCTCGTTGGTCGTGCGATTCTGGAGCGGCTCACCGCTCTGGGTTCGCTGCCCGATGCCGTAGGCGGCATGTCGATCGGAGCCGACCCGGTCACCAGTGCGGTTGTCACAATTGCGGGCGTTGAGGGAATTCCGCTCAAGGGCTTTTTGGTGCGCAAGGAGCCCAAAGACCATGGCACAAAACGCTTTGTGGAAGGGCCTGTTGTACCGGGCAACCGCGTTGTGATTGTCGAAGACGTGGTGACAACGGGCGGTTCGTCGCTGTTGGCAATTGATAGAGCGCAGGAGTTTGGCCTGATCGTCGAACGGGTGATCACCGTCATTGACCGTCTCGCTGGAGGGCAAGCAACGCTCGCCGCCCGAGGCATTTCCCTGGAGAGTCTGGTTACGATTCGGGACCTCGGCATCGAGCCCGATGGATCCTAAAGCTTTTTGGTGATACGTTTTTATCCATCTCACCGTCGCTGCTTTTCGAGTCTCTGCGGAGGTCCACACCACCCATGAAAACGTGCCAGCTTCATGGAGCGTTGTGGTGTTTTTCTTTCCTGCTGGCTGGCTCGCTGGCGATTGCCGGCACAAGTGCCACGCCGGACGCTCGCAGGGAACCATCGGCCGAAGAACTCGCCGCACTCATCGAGAGTCTTGGCGATACCGACTACAGCCAGCGCGAGGCTGCCGCTTCGCAACTCACTTTGCTCGGAGGGGCCGCCGTCGATGCGTTACTAGCGGCCACCGAGATCAGTGATGATTTAGAAGTGGCCTTGCAAGCACGCTGGCTTGTCGACGGCATTCCGCTCAACGCTCCACACGACTCGGCCGAAGTAACCCAGCTGCTGGAGCGATTTAGACTGCAGGATTTTGCCAATCGGGTGCAGGTGATGCACCAGTTGCTGCGAGTCGAAAACGACGCGGGCATTGAAGCACTGGCACGGATCGTGCGACTCGACCGCTCCACGAGCGGTTCGCGGATTGCCGCCGCCTTATTGGTTCGCGAGTGGCAACCAGATGACCCTTTTTGGGGCGGCATCTGCAAACGCATTCTCACAGGCCTCGGCGGGAGCACGCGGCCGGCTGCCGAATTACTCAAGGCCCTCTGTGCTTTTTCTCAGGCAGAGGTTGTTGGGTCGGCCGCAGGATCTGCTGGGGCAACGCCGGATGAGGCCGCAAAGATTCGCGCCCGGAGTCTCGAAAAAATCGCAGCCACACTAGCGATTTTAGAGCGCACCGGCGATGCACAATCTCCTGTCGACACATTGACGGGGATCACTGGTGAGGATGGCTCAGCCGGTCTCAATGAAACAATGGGGCAAATTTTCAAGCGGTGTCAGATTCAGATGCTGCTGGCAGCCGATCGTCGCGACGATGCTGTCAGCGAAGTGACTCAGATGCTCAAGGCGAGTCTAGAGGCAGACTCCGCTGACGACGACCAACTCGCCAGTGCGATTGCCGAAATGCTCATCTGGGCTTGTCAGCGGGGCCTGCCCGAGGGAGCTGATCTCGTCGCACAAGTGCGGCCTCAATTGCTTGATAGCCATCCCCGCGTGGGCTATGCCTCGGCCCTTTGTACCCTCGCCCGAAAGGATCAGCCGCAGAATCAAGCTCGGGCAGAAGAACTTGCTGACGAGGCCTTTGACAGATCCGAAGACGATATCGCCGGCCGTTTGCAAGCGGCCATGCTGCTTGCCAAGTGGGGTGGCATCGAGTGGGCCAATCGCGAATACAGAGCCGTTATCGATGATCCCAAAACACCGTCAGCGCAGTTTGCTCTTGCCACCATTTTATTTTCAGAATCTCTTCATGACCAAGAGCGTGAAAGCGAAGCGGCCGAGTGCTTGCGGAAGCTGGTCACCGGCCGGGCCGAGAGGAAAGGAAGGGGAGAGGGGGGGCAGGAGCCAATTTTGCAACAACTTGGTCGCGATCCGCGTTCTGTCAAGTCGCGAATGTACTTTTTTGAATCGTGTGCCGCCCTGGCGAAAGGTGATACGATCGCCCAGCGGAAGGCTCTTGAGGATTCGCTGAGGGCCTACTCAAAAGATGTTGACTCTTTGATTGCGATCTACAAGTTTCCCGACAACACCCCAGAACAACATGCAAAATCAGTCGCGCGGATCAAGGAGTCGCTGGCCCACATTCAGGGCGAGATCGATGCCGTGCCCGACGATACCAACGGATACAACGAATATGCATGGTTGGTTGCCAACACCGAGGGCGATTTAAAAAAAGCCACGCAATATGCCAAGCATTCGCTGATTCAATCGTTTGATAGTTCGAGCTATCTCGACACGCTAGCCCACTGCTACGCTGCTGCAGGCAACCGTGCTGCGGCGATCCGCTCTCAAACGCTGGCACAGCGACAGGAGCCCTACAACCGTACGATCGGGAAGAATCTCGAGCGATTTCGCCAGGGTCAATAGTTGCTTGCGATTGAAACCAGCACTCCGCCAGCGTTTTCCATTCGGCTGGCAGTTTTATGCATATCCACCAGATCCGCTTGCCTAGTGTGCAGTTGTCTGTCTCCACGCACGGCCGTGGGCTACCGCTCCTATTACTGCATGCCTTTCCGCTCGACCACTCGATGTGGGCGGCTCAAGGGCCGCTGGCTGACCACCTGCAACTCATTGTGCCCGATCAACGCGGCTTTGGAGGCAGTGCCCAGCTTCGCGCGATCCTGAATCCAGCGAGTGAGTTATTCGTGGCTGCCCCCGTTGTAAAGTCGATTGCCCAATTGGCCGACGACGCGGTGGCCCTGCTGGACGCGCTTGAGATCAGCCAGCCGGCGGTAGTGTGTGGCATTTCGATGGGGGGCTATGTGGCCCAGCATATTGCCGTGCGACATCCCCATCGCGTGCGATCGCTCATTTTGGTCGATACAAAACTCGAAGCCGACACCCCGCAGGTACAAGCTGCTCGCAGCGATCTGGCTGCCAAAGTCAGCCGACTCGGAGTTGGTATTTTAGCCGAGGCGATGATTCCTCGCCTGCTCGCGGCACCCGTTCACGCTGCAAGCGATCCTCACCACCTCCAGATCTCTGCCGCCTTGCGGAGAATGATTGTTGCCCAGCCAGTTGCGACAATTGTGGCGGCCCTGGATGCTCTTGGGGCACGGCCCGACATGGTGGCCGCGATGCGCAGCGTGCGCGTGCCGACGTTACTCATCGGTGGAGAAAAAGACGCAATCACGCCGCCTGAGTGCCTTGAGCGTGCCCAGAGCGTCATCGAAAAGTCGCGTCTTTTGATTGTGCCAAACGCCGGCCACATGGTGCCGATGGAAGCCCCCAAACGCTTCAACGCTGCGGTGTTGGCATTTTTACAGCAGACTGGTGGACTCACAAGCGAGGCGAAAAAATAAGAGTTGCCGCAGGTATGGCGGCTTGGGAGTTGCGTTATATTTTTTGAACAAGCGTGAATTGAAATCTGAAACTTTGTGGGATGACTCCGAATGTTATCCCTGAATGTGCAGCAGTTGCTCCTGCTCTTTGATGTGTGGACTGTGTCTTGCTGCTTTATTCTCCATCTTTGGACCGCCCGGTGGACCACCTCCCGGTCCAACAGGTCCGCCTGGCCAACGGGGCCGCTGGCCGGGGGGAGGCGGAAAGCGACGCGGATCGCGATCTCCGTCGCGGTCACGCGGTGGCCGATCCCCGGGCCTGCCATCGAACCGTGCATGTCGTTCGAGCCATTCCAACCGCCCCTTTGTATTGAGATCAATAATGTCTTGACGGTCCGCTGGATCGCGCGAACCGATCCACTGGTGCCAGAGTCGCGCGGCGTCGAGCAGTTCGCTACGATCTCCTTCGCCAAGAGCCTTGGCCAATTCCACGATGTCCCGACGACTGCCGACAGAAAGTTTTTGAAACTTCTCGACCCTTCTTTCTAGTTCGCGGCGATCCATCGCGCTCAAGGCTTCCACTTCTTCACGGCGTTTGGCCACGACCGCCGTATCGGCTTGGTTTCCAACTCGTAGCGAATCAAACGACTCCACCGCAGCATCAAGCTCTCGATACTCAATCCCTGCCGGCGGCAGGCCCGGCCCAAGCCGCCTGGGTGGTGGATAACGCCGGGTAGCCAGTTGCTGGAGGAAATCGAGAGAACCAGCTTCCGCAAGTAATTCGAGACTCTGGGCGACTGGCAAATATTCCAGAACGCGATTGTCTGGATTGGGGGCAGTGGCCCGACCGATCAGCGCGCCGA
>QWQJ01000139.1 GCA_003670865.1 Planctomycetota bacterium
ACGCTAAAACTTTATCGATGAGTGTCATCTGCTGTTTGATCTTTCCGGCATCCAGAAGCGTGTCGCCCAACTCCAACTTGATACGTTTGAGAAAGACTGGGCTTGAGATCACATGCTTGAGGCCGGCCCGCTCGATGCAGGTGTTGAGAATCGATTGGCTCGTTGTGTAGTTCAAATTGACGGCCGTGCGACCCGCAAGCGCTAACGCCGCGTTGACGACAGCGGCTCCGACGGTGGGGGGCAGCAGCACGCCCACCATTTTCTCGTCGGGCGCAAGCACGCGATTAAGAACGCTCCGCGCTGCCAGAATACTCGTCAGCAACTGTCGGCCAGTCAATCGCGTGCCGAGAGAGTCGGCCATTTTAAGTCTGCCAGCCGCACTTCGGCAGACACGCAGCAACCGTCGCTGCAGAATCATTCCAGCATCGACTTGTAAATCTAGAGGCACGGGCATTGGCTCAGGCGACGTGTTTGAACGGGACTCGTTGCCCGCATCTGGAACGGCATTAGAATCGTTATCCGGCCAACTGAACAGTTCAGTACCAGCTTTTTAGCAACTATATTTCGACCCTGCCCCGGATAGATCTGATGCCCCGCTATCAACCATCTCGCATTGAACCTAAGTGGCAGGCGTGGTGGGAGACGCATCATACATTTGCCACCCCGCGACTGCCCAGCGGCCGCAAAGCCTACATCCTCGATATGTTTCCCTATCCCAGCGGAGACGGCCTGCATGTCGGTCATCCGGAGGGCTACACCGCTACCGATATCGTCTCGCGATTTGAACGGATGCGGGGCACCAGCGTCATGCATCCGATGGGGTTTGATGCCTTTGGACTGCCGGCTGAGGAACATGCCATTCGTACCGGCACGCCGCCCCGCGAGAGCACTCAGCGCAACATCGACACATTCCGGCGACAACTCAAGATGCTGGGCTTCAGCTACGACTGGAGTCGCGAATTGTCGACAACCGATCCGGAATATGTCCGTTGGACGCAGGCTATTTTTCTTGTCCTCTTTGACACTTGGTTTGATACTGCGCAGCAAAAGGGACGGCCGATTGCTGACTTGCCTATTCCCCTCGCCATCGCACAACAGGGACTCGCAGCGGTGGCAACCTATCGTGACACGCAGCGACTGGCCTATCAGTCTCAAGCCCCAGTCAATTGGTGTGCGGCCCTTGGCACCGTGCTTGCCAACGAAGAAGTGATTGGTGGAGTGAGCGAACGGGGTGGCCATCCTGTTGTGCGGATTCCACTACGGCAATGGATGCTGCGGATCACCGCCTACGCGGATCGACTTGATAGCGAACTCACGGATCTGGATTGGCCCAGCAGTATCAAGAAATTACAACGAGACTGGATCGGTCGTAGCACTGGTGCCGAAGTCGATTTTTTTATTGCCCCGCAGAGTTCAAGCACAAATAGTCCTGCGGCCGACGATCTAGCTCCCTTCACGGATTGGCTCAGGAAACGTCAGAACAACCGCTTTTCGACCCTTGTCCCGAGTGATGCATTGCGGGTTTACACCACGCGACCCGACACGCTCTACGGCGCGACCTATCTTGTTGTGGCCCCAGAGCATCCTCTGCTGTCAACGCTGACAACCTCTGCCCAGCAGGACGCAGTGAGCGCCTACTGCCAATCGGCTTCGCGTAAGAGCGACCTTGACCGTACCGATGTCTCGCGGCAAAAAACGGGCGTCTTCACAGGCTCCTTTTGCATCCATCCACTGACGCACGCGCCGCTCGCCGTGTGGGTGGCCGACTACGTGCTGGCCACCTATGGCACAGGTGCAATCATGGCTGTGCCTGCTCACGACGATCGTGACTGGGCGTTTGCCGAAGCCTTTGGACTGGAAAAAATTGCGGTTGTGGAGCCACTGGATCAGGAGCCAACGGCTCCTGCGACCACCCATTCGCTCTTTACAGGCTACGGCCGCGCGGTTGCTTCAGGAATTTACACTGGACTCCAAACGCAAGCGTTTATCGACCGAGTTGCCGTCGATCTCGAGGCTGCTGGCGTGGGTCGGCCAGCAGTCAACTACAAGCTCCGCGACTGGCTCTTCAGTCGCCAGCGTTTTTGGGGTGAACCATTTCCGATCCTCCACGAACTCGACGCTGATGGAAAGCCAACCGGGGCGATCCGCGTCATTGAGCACCATGAATTGCCCGTTCGACTCCCCGAACTGATCGACTTTCGCCCGGGCAACACACCCGAACCCCCGCTGGGCCGCTCCGGTGACGACTGGCTGTTGTTGGAGCGAGACGGCAAACGCTATCGCCGCGAGACCAACACGATGCCGCAGTGGGCTGGATCGTGTTGGTATTTCCTCCGCTTTCTCGATCCGGGTAATGCCGATTGCCTGATTGATCCCGAGGTCGAGCGGGCTTGGATGCCGGTCGATCTCTACATCGGCGGTGCCGAGCATGCCGTGTTGCACCTGCTCTACAGCCGCTTCTGGCACAAGGTGCTCTACGACCGTGGGTATGTCTCGCACCTTGAACCGTTTGGAAAACTTGTCAATCAGGGCATGATCCTTGGGGAAATGGAATTTACTGGTTACCGTCGCGCCGCAGGTGGATGGGTTTCGGCTGAGCAGCACGACAAACACGATACGGCCGCACGGGTGGCTGCCGATCAGGTTGAAAAACAGGGGGATCATTTTGTCCTGCGAGACAACCCCCGGATCCGCGTCGACAGTCGGGCCTACAAGATGTCGAAGAGCCGTGGCAACGTTGTCAATCCCGATCAGGTTGTCCGCGACTTTGGAGCCGACTCATTGCGGCTCTACGAGATGTTCATGGGGCCGCTGGAGGCGACGAAGCCGTGGAGTACTGCGGGCGTGGGGGGCGTGCGCGGTTTTCTCGACCGCTGCTGGAGACTTGTAGTAGACGAGCGGGCCGATGAGATCCGGCTTGCCTCGCAGGTGGTCGACGATGCCCCCTCCGATGACCAGCTACGCGAACTCCACCGGACGATCGACAAGGTGACCAAAGACATTCAGGCTTTGTCGTTCAACACCGCGATTGCCAGAATGATGGAGTTTGTCAATTTCTTGACGCCCTTGGAACGCCGTTCGCGAGAGGTTTTGCAGACATTTGTCGCCGTTCTCTCCCCGTTTGCACCGCACCTTGCTGAAGAACTCTGGGAACTTCTTGGCCGCGTCGCTCCCGCCTCTCTGGCCCCATGGCCAGTAGCCCTCGAGCAATGGCTAAGAGACGATACCGTTGAGATTCCAGTTCAGATTCAAGGTAAGTTGAAGGGCCGCATTGTGGTGGCCGCTGGTGCCGATGCTGAAACGATTCAAACGGCAGCCCTTTCTGATCCCAAGATTGCCGAGCTCTTGGCCGGCAAGGAGATTGTTAAGATCGTGGCGGTGCCCGGCCGGCTCATAAACTTTGTTCTCAAAGGTTAGGATTTCATTTTAGCCCATTCATATCGCGCGTCCCTCCTTGAGCCCACAAGGGATTCTGACTTGGCTTCATAGTGTGATTGCCGTACGATTGCGTATTCGACTGATGCAACGAAGGAGCCTCCGGGACGATTCACCATGACAGTGCAGCGAGTTTTGGCTCTGGTGCTCGGCGGAGGTCGTGGCACGCGACTTTTTCCCCTCACGCGTGATCGCTCCAAGCCAGCCGTACCGCTGGCCGGTAAGTATCGCATCATCGATGTGCCGCTCTCCAATTGCATCAACAGTGGCGTGCAGCGAATTTATGTCCTCACCCAATTCAACTCGGTCAGTCTTCACAGCCATATTCGCCGCACCTACACATTCGATCCGTTCAGCGGTGGTTTTGTTGAGATCCTTGCGGCCCAACAAACGCTCGACAACGCTGGTTGGTATCAGGGCACAGCCGACGCCGTGCGGCAGAACATTCGCTACCTGCAGCAATCTGACATCAAGCATGTGCTGATTCTCTCGGGCGACCAGCTCTATCGAATGAACTACGCCGACATGCTCGCCACGCACGTAGCCCGTGGGGCCGACGTGACGATTGCAGGGATTCCTGTCGAGGAAGAGGCCGCCGCAGGACTGGGAATTATGCGTGTCGACAGCGCAGGCCGGGTTGAGGGCTTTTTGGAGAAGCCGCAGACAAAGGAAGAACTCGATCTGGTTCGCACCGATCCTGCTTGGATCCAGCAGCAGGGCATTGCAGCCAAGGGCCGCACGCTGATGGCCAGCATGGGTATCTATTTATTTGACCGAGACTGTCTGATCGATCTGTTGATGAAAACTGACTACCAAGACTTCGGCAGGGAGGTTTTTCCAGCAGCCATCCGCGCGAAGAAGGTGCACCTCCACCCGTTCGACGGCTACTGGGAAGACATTGGAACGATCCGTTCTTACTTTCAGTGCAACCTCGACCTTGCCAGCCCACTGCCGCCCTTCCAACTCGCTAGCGCAGAAGCACCTATTTATTCGCGAGGACGCTTCCTCCCTCCCTCCCGCATCGATGGTGCGAGCGTGCGATCCAGCCTGCTCTCCGATGGCTGCTTCATCGAGCAAGGCGTGGTGATCGAAAATAGCGTGATCGGCCTGCGATGCCGGATTGGCCGCAATGTCGTGATCCGCAACTCGGTGGTCCTTGGCAACGATTTTTACGAAACGGCTGAAGACTTGGCCACCAATTCTGCCCGAGGAATACCGGCGATGGGCATTGGTGAGGGCTCAATCATTGAAGGGGCGATCATCGACAAGAATGTTCGCATCGGCCGTAGGACACGGATCGTCAATGATCACGGCTGGGAAAATACTGCCGACAGCGATCTGTTTACGGTGCGGGACGGAATCGCAGTGGTGCCCAAGCATGCACTTGTGCCGGACGGATGGCTCCCAGAGCCCAATGGTGCGGGCACTCTCTAGTCATCGATCGCCGTATTCTTTTTTAAGAACTGAATCGTCAGGCACAGCGACCACGCTTCTCTCGCTCTGGCTTTCGAGGAATTCCACGAGGACCGGTTCATCAACCTGTTTCGGCTTCTCGGACTGCTCCGACTCGGCCTGTTGTTCGTTTGAGACAGGCTCACTGAGTGGCTCTGGATCGATCGAGAACGCCGCGTCTGCCTCATCCGCGACGACAGTTTTCGCAATGGTCGCAATTGGCTTTTGAGACCGGACCAGCGGTGGCCACGGTCGGGGAGCCACGCCCACCGGCAGAATACCGTTGCTTCTGGCCTGAAAGTCGTTCTGCGGGGCTGAGCCATTGGGCACGGGGCCCGAATAGTCAAACGGATAAGCGCACATCGTGCAGCCACTGGCAGTCAAAACGCTGATCAAAACGAGGCCCAGCAGTGAAAGCCATTGCGGCGGCCTCTGACCAGCCACTTTGAGTGAGTCTAAGACACTCACTGCGGCACTCGTGCGGGATGCAATCTTCATTGCTGCTATCGCTTCCCTATCCAAGATCCCATCCAAAAAAAGAACAACTCAGCGGCTGTTCCCCCCACCCCGATTACCCACAGATATATTCGGATCGTTACAACCGATTTCTGAAGAAAATTCCGCATGGCACTCAATTTGACTGCTGGAGCGGGGCCATTCAGGGCCATTCTCACGGCAATTGAACGCCTAACTGGGACATCAGCATTTTCATGTCTTCCCAGACATCCCGCTTCGCAGATGGATTGCGCAGCAAATACGAGGGATGGTAGGTGCAGATCACCTGTGCTTTGTTGTGCGTAAACCAGCGTTTGCGAAGCTTTCCAATTGTCTCGGTTGATTCAAGCAACGCCTGTGCGGCCGTTGTGCCCAGACAGCAGATGTAGTCTGGATCCACAATTTCTAACTGCTTGTGAAAATATCCTCGGCAGTTGGCCACTTCTGCCGGTAACGGCGGACGGTTTTGAGGGGGCCGACACTTGAGCACATTGAGGATGTAAACCTGATTTCGCGTGAGCGTACACGACTCAATGATCTTGGTCAGTAACTCACCAGCGCGTCCTACAAATGGCTGGCCAGAGGCATCCTCATCGGCACCGGGAGCTTCACCCAGAAAACAGATCCTGGCGTCCACTGGACCCGCGCCAAAAACCGTCTGAGTGCGGCCGCAGGCCAACTCCTCACAGCGGCGACAGGTGGCCACCTCTTGGCTCAAAACCGCAAGGACCCCACTGCGACGCTGGAGTTCATCGTGCGTCAGCGGAGAGCGTGGCGTGCGATCGGCAGCCAGAGGCACTGGAACCGGATCACGGTGGTGTGCTTGTGTGGCAACCGTTTTGACTTTTGATCGCGGCAAATCAGTGACCCCAGCGGCGGCAAGGCTTTCTAAACGTTGCTTCAGTCGTCTCGCATCGGAGCCTGTGCCTAGCGAACCACTGTTTCCCGAACGACCCATGCTGCTCTGCTCTAGCTTTTTGTCAGAAGGAACCGCGAACTTACCCAATCCGGCTTACAGGCCACGGCGGTATCGCTTGGGCGAACGCCCTTTCCCCAGCAGGGCTGCCGCTGGCGGCCGCTTGGGCTCTTCGGGCTGAAGGGCTGCATCTCCCTCGACAGGAACTGCTGGTTCCAGACCGATTCTAGTCGTTAATGGTCCCGGCTTCGGCCGGCGATCAAAGGCCTCAAATCCCGGTAACTCATCTCGCTTAAGCAATCGCTCAATCCGCATCTCAATGCGCGTCAACTGCGGCCCCTCTTCCGGGGCTACGAATGTGAACGCCATACCGTCGCGGCCCATGCGGCCCGTGCGTCCTACGCGATGAACATAGTCATCGCAGAATTCCGGGATATCGTAGTTGATGATGTGCGAGACACTCGACACGTCGATGCCACGGCCGACAACATCGGTGGCCACAAGAATCTTGACGGTGCCATCACGGAATTGTCGCATCACACGATCCCGTATGTTCTGCGAAAGGTCGCCGTGGATGCAGGCCACATTGTTGGCATGCCGAGAACGACGAGAGAGTCGCTCGAAAATCTTGTCTGTGCCTCGCTTGGTACGACAGAAAACAATCACCTGACGCGGTTGTTCCCGCTCCAAAAGACGCTCCAAAAGATCAAATTTGCGAGTTGGATCAACAGTAAAATATGCCTGCTCAATCGTCTCGACGGCCAGTTCATTGGTGGAAAAGTCAAGGATCTCTGGATCACGCATGTAGCGAGTTGCAAGCTTAGCCACTGGGGGCGGCACCGTCGCGGACAGCAACAACGTCTGCCGGCTGTCTGGGCAGCGCCGCAAAATCTTTTCGATATCGGGACGAAATCCAATGTCGAGCATCCGATCAGCTTCGTCGAGCGTGACGATTTCAATTGCGTCAAAACAGATCGTGCCGCGACTCATGTGGTCAAGCACGCGGCCGGGTGTGCCGACAACCACCGCGGGGTGACGAGCCAGTTTGTCAATTTGGTTTTTGATCGGTTTACCGCCGTACACGGCTACGCAGTGAACTCTCGACCCAAATGCCAACTTTTCAAACTCATCCCGGACCTGCACAGCTAATTCACGAGTCGGCACCAGAATGAGCGCCCGCGGCCCGCCGCCCCGATGCTCTTTTGCCATTTGTTCCAAAATCGGCAAGACAAATGCCGCCGTTTTTCCCGTTCCCGTTCGGGCTTGGCCAAGCAGGTCGATACCGGCTAGCGCGCGGGGAATCAATCCGGCTTGTACTGGCGTGGGCACGGTGTAGCCGGCCCGCTCAACAGCTGCGAGGGTTTCCGTCGAAAGCCCCAGAGTATGAAAGCCGGTTGCCGGTGGCATTGGTTCGGTGGTTGCTTGAGCCACTTGACTGGGAGCGTCTTGCGGCGTGGCCGCTGGCTCCGGGTTGACTGCGACCGATCCCTCCGATTCCATCGGGGGCCGATCCCTGTTGTCCACAAACACTCGTGATCCTCATCCTCTCTCACGCGCACCGACTGGTTTCGCATCAACCTGCGGGCATCGGATGACCCGATAGGTGGCAAAACATCTGCGGCTGAACGTCATATTCATCTGAATAGTTGCTCAAAAGTACCACGCTCCACGAGTTCCAGCAAACCCGCCCCCGGGATTGATCGGCATTCACGGTCCAGACCGCAATCCATGGCTTACCAAGAGACTCTCTGAGGTGGGCAGCACGTAGAGCCTTTTGCCAGAGAGCATGGCTCGCTGCTCACAAGGCGTCTGTGACGGGCTACAGCTCTCGAAACAGTGAAAGACCCGAGTGGACAGCCGTTATCGATCAAAGAGTTTTTTGATTGCCCAGACGGTGGCCGCTCGCCCGGCACGCGCGATTGAACGCGTGAGCGGGATTTGCTTCGGACAAACAGCCACGCAGTTTTGTGCGTTGCCACACATCTGAATGCCTCCCTGCGATGTCAGCGCTTCTAATCGCTTATCGGCAATCATCTTTCCCGTTGGATGACTGTTGAAGAGCATGGCCTGACTGATCGCGTGCGCGCCCACAAAGCCTTTGTCAAAGGCTGTCTTTCTCCGTTTTTCAAAATCGTCGCGAGACTCATCTTCACGTTGTACGAGTTCAATTTTTGTAAATTGTGGACAGGCTTCCAGACAGCAGCCGCAACTGATGCACGTGGAGAGTGGGTAG
>QWQJ01000055.1 GCA_003670865.1 Planctomycetota bacterium
ACTGACTAACTCTGACCAAGTGTTGACCATTTCCGAATTTTCAAAGAAAGCCACTCTTTAGTACTGCGAAGAATGTCGGTTTTCAGCACCTGCCCTCTCAATCGTTCGGCTTGCAGACGTCATTCACTCGACCGATGACTCCACCGTCGAGTCCGCTGCCAAGGTTTGTTCCGCAGAGGCCTTTTGTCTCTGTGTTTCCACGCTTGATGTTCGAAAAAATCAGCGACTCCTCTACGAAGTCCGGTCACTTCTTGCGGCCCTCGATCCGGATACATGCCCCGATATTCTATGCGTCGGTACGCCGCATCTACTCGTCAAGGATTTTGTTTACGAAGTTGTCAATGATCGATCCGTCAACAGGCACATGCATCTGCTCGAGGCCATCGATGACTATGAGCTTGGGTGGTATTACGAGAACTGTTTAGCGACAATCTATCCCTCCAAGTATGAGGGGTGGGGAATGCCAGTGGCAGAGAGCCTTGGCTATGGACGGATGTGTTTGGCATCGAACGCGACGAGTGTCCCGGAAATAAGATCAGATCTACCGGAATATTGTGAGACCCACGATGCTGTCACACTTTTTAAACTCGTACAGCGAGTCGTATCTGATCCGGCCTGGGTTCAGCAACGAGAAAAGCAGATTCGTGATACGTTCACGCCAACATCCTGGAAACAGACGGCTGAGCAAGTCGTAACGGCGATTCAATGTGTTATGCATCCGTCACGTGAGCCAGTGAAAAGCGACTAAAGCGGAGGTCTCTCATTGAACGATTTGAAACTGTCCTTGTCTCAACCATCATTCAATATCAAAAGACCCTCTAATCCACCACAAATGCCTTCAGCAACTCGATGCATGTGGTGGCCGGGTGATTGCGGAGCATCGCATCATGGATAGTTACAGTGGCGACGGTCTGATTGTCGCGGTTTTCGGTGATGCACGGTGCGATCCGGTGCCAATACCATACGCGCGAGCATCTCAGTCGATTTTTCGGGAGACCGAATATGATCTTGCCGACCTTTCGAAGAAGCCGTGGTGGAAATCAACGCCCCTGTCACGCGTGGCAGGTCGTTGAAAGGGCGGCCGCTGTGGTCAGGCAGCACGTGGGCGGGCGATGCCACGTGCAAAGGTTCTAAATGCTGGCCTGTAGGAGACAGTGAGGCGAGGGCTGCCTTTGCCGCTGGCCATAAGGCGAACCCCATCTGTGTAGTACCAAGCAAAGTAACGGTGGACATCGAGCATCAGTGGGCCCGCTTCTTCTACATACTCCGACAGGTCGGTTCGCTTCGATGGTGAACAGTTGGTCCGTCTGAGCGATATGTCCACATCAATATCGAGTGTGTCTAAGGCCTCCCGTAGACCAGCCTCCAGATTGTCAAAGTCGATCAGTCGGACAGTGCTTTGTCCGGGATGGCTGAGGGCAAAGAAATCTTCGTACCGAGGGACTTGATGTCCGTCAGTGGCGAGTTTGAGAAAGGCCTTAAAATTATAATTTCTGGATGCATTAACAATTTCACAGGAGGGGTCTGGGTGGTTGGGGCATCGCTGCCAGAACTCATAGAGCGATACAAGCATCTCAAACGGTTCACGCACGACCCCGATCACTCGCGGCTTGTGGTGAAACGGATTCATCCGTTGACGGTTCCACAGGTGCAGGCGGCGTAGGCCCGCCCGAAGATCCAAGTGGTAATTGCGTTGGTCCAGCACCAAGGCATCGGGAAAGACTCGTTGGAACCACTCGAGCATCGATGTACCAGCTGTCTTTGGATAATGGCCAAAGATAAGATTATGGGCTTTGCTGTAGAGCATGCAACCATCCATCTCCGTTTGACTAGCACTCACTCAGTGAGAACGGGAAATCCCGGCGGCGCTTATTTTTCGGCTAATAAAGCAACCCTTATTCAGGAGTGGTAGAAAAATGTGTCTTGCGCAAAACGCGGCAGAGACGCAAAACGCGATAGCGGCGTAGGGCAGCTCCGCTAGGAAAGATACATTCGCGCAGAAAAGATAGGGAGGAAAGAGAAGAGAAGATCCTATGTCCCAGTTAAAGACGCGAGTCCGGCGAGAGCCATCTGCTCAAAAAAGACAGTGAATTGGCAAGCGAAACTGCCGATAACTCTTCAGAAAGCACCGCTTACAACTGGCAGTTACAGCCGCTGGACGACGAGGCGGCAAAACGTGCGGGAGCAAACGTCATGGCAGGAGATCAGCAGTCGCAAACGACCCCGGCGACAGCGTCGCCGAAATGGTCGCCTCCGATGGCAAAGGCAAGAGTGGTGCGTCCCCCGCGAGTGGTTCTCGATTTAGAAAAACTACGACACATCAACTGTGGACTCGGTCGATTTTGCAAGTATCTGTCGGCGGAGATTCTGGCGGCAGCAGGCCGCTCGATTGAGCCAGTTTTTTTTATGCCACCCACAACAGTGCAGCATGGGACGAATGGCGGAGTCGAACACATCGATGTCAGTCCATGGCGTAAAGAGTCTTTTGCAAGTCTCTACAGGCCGCTTGTGCAGCCTTTTCTACGAGGCCAGCCAGGCGAGCGATACGACCTCTGGCACATCACTAATCAGATGTCAAAGTATTTGCCACTCGATGACCGGGTGCCTGTTGTGCTGACCATCCACGATCTTAATTTTGTGCACGACGACGAGCACAAAAATCGCCCCCACGCAGTTGCTCGCAAACAGAGACAGATCCAGCGAAAAGTTGATCGCTCGGTAGCCATTGTCACCGACTCAAGCTATGTCGCTCGAGATGTCGCAGCGCACCTGCGTGTCGGACAACGGCCCATTCATGTCGTGCCGCTGGGGTTAGCTCAACCCGTGCCGGCATCGCCGTCGCGGCCTACTTTCATGACGCAGGGCGAGTTTCTCCTGTCGGTTGGCAACGCTCTACCACATAAGAATATTCACGTCCTTTTTGATCTGATCGAACGCATGCCAGGAAAACGACTGGTCATTGCTGGAAAAAAGTCCACGCCGTATGGAGCAATTCTTCAGGACACGGTGGTGAAGCGAGGCCTTCGAGAGCGTGTCGTTCTGACTGGTGAGGTGAGCGATGGCGATCGGCAGTGGCTCTATGAAAACTGCGAGGCCTTCCTTTTTCCATCCCTTGCGGAAGGCTTTGGGCTTCCGGTGCTTGAAGCCATGCAGTGCGGCAAACCGGTCTTCATGTCGCGGTCGACGAGTCTGCCTGAAATTGGGGGAGAGCTTGGATTTTACTGGGATTCGTACGCTGCCGATCATATGATGAGCGTTTTTACTGCGGGAATGCAGCGAGTGGCAGGCGATCACAACTTTGCCGCGAAACTACGGGCACACACCGATTCATTTTCATGGGCCCGAACAGCCCAGGCGTATCTGCGGGTGTACGACTCAGTTTTGAGAAGCGGGGCAGCATGAAGATTCTCGTTACGGGTGGTGCCGGATTTATCGGCAGCCACATCGTCGACAGCCTGCTTGAAGCCGGTCACACTGTGGCCGTGATCGACGATCTTTCCAGCGGTTCGCGGGAAAATCTGGCCGCCGGCGTGCCGCTGCATACCGTTGACATTGTTGACGAGAAAGCAGTCGACCGGGTTTTTGCTGTCGAGCGACCGCAGGCTGTCTGCCATCAGGCAGCACAAATGTCGGTGAGCCGCTCGGTGCGGGAGCCACTTTTTAATGCGCAGGTGAATTGCCTTGGACTGATCAATGTGCTTGCTGCTGCAGTGCAGTATGGCTGCCAGCGAGTGGTCTTTGCCTCGAGCGGCGGAGTGCTCTATGGCGATGTAGCATCGCCGGCTCTCGAGTCGACCCCAGCCAATCCGTTGAGCCCTTACGGAATTACGAAATGGGCCGGCGAGCGGTATCTCAAATTTTTTGCGGAAGAACATGGAATTGAGGGGGTGGCGCTACGCTATTCGAATGTGTACGGACCCAGACAGAATCCGCACGGTGAGGCTGGTGTGGTAGCCATCTTTTCAAAAAAACTGTTAGCTGGAGAGGCGGGCACGATTAACGGCGATGGCCGGCATGTGCGTGACTATGTTTACGGCCCAGATGTAGCCCAGGCGAATCTGATTGCCCTTACAGCCCAACTGCCGAACGTCAAACCGCGAACACTCACGAGTCTGAATATCGGCACAGGCATCGGCACCGATGTGAATCTTTTGGAGGCGATGATTCGGCAGCATGTGGCTCGTATCAGAATCGCTTCTGGCAGAGTCTCGCCGCTTCCAGAACCGCTCTTCGGGCCGTCGCGGGCTGGAGATCTGCGTTCAAATCTACTGGATGCACAGCTTGCCCAATCAATTCTGGGTTGGGAGCCGAGGGTGGGGTTGGCCGAGGGCATAGCCCAGACGGTAGCGTGGTTTGCGGCACACTAACGCCGCAAAAAGCGGCGGTACGGCCTCACTTCTGGCATTCTCCGCAGGTTCTGCCGCTGCTATTCTCCGTAAATGAGTTCACCTTTGTCGAGTGAAAGAAAGACGGCGATGATCTGCGGCATTGGCGGGCAGGACGGCAGCTATTTAGCTGCCCACCTGTTGCAACTCGGCTACATGGTCATCGGCACGAGTCGCGATGCGCAGGCCAATCGCTTCGATGGGCTTCATCGGCTTGGCATTCGGGAACGAGTGGCGGTCGAATCGATGTCACTTGTTGACTTCCGATCGACCATGCAAGCCATTTCCCGTTGCGACCCCGACGAGATTTATAATCTTGCCGGCCAAACATCAGTGATCGCTTCATTCGACCAACCGGTAGAGACATTTGAGAGCATTGTGGTTGGCACCGTAAATCTGCTCGAAGCAATCCGGATGCTCGGCAAACCAATCCGGCTTTATAACGCTGGCAGTTCTGAAATGTTTGGAACCATTGGCGATCAACCGGCCAGCGAACAATCCGTGTTACGCCCTCGCAGTCCTTACGGCATTGCCAAGGCGACATCGTTTTGGCAAATCGCTCAGTACCGCGACGCCTATGGCATTGGGGCCGCCACCGGGATTCTCTTTAACCATGAAAGCCCACTGCGTCCCGAGCGGTTTGCCACACAAAAAATTGTGTCAGGTGCTTGCCGAATCGCAGCCGGGGAACAGGAAAATTTATTATTAGGCGATCTTTCGGTGCAACGCGACTGGGGTTGGGCCCCGGAATATGTCGTGGCCATGCACGCGATGTTGCAAATCAATGAACCCGAGGACTTTGTGATTGCCACAGGCTACACCAGCAGCCTCGAAGACTTCGTGTCAGAGGTGTTTTGTGCACTGGGAATTGATTGGCGGACTCGTGTTGTGCGCGATCCGAAGCTGATGCGACCGAGTGAGAATCACTGTGGCCGCGCTGATACAACTCATGCCACTGAGCGACTTGGATGGACAGCTCGTTATAAGATGCCAGATGTGGCCAGAATGATGGTTGAGGCGAGACTGGCTCAAGGTGCCAACCCATTGCGTTGGGCAGCGTAGCCTTTTTATGGCATCTGAAGAGTGGCTCGTTGGATTAGGGTTGGACGAGGTTTTCGGTTGCTCCCGTGCAAATTCGCCGGGCGAGCACGCTGGAGCGGAGATACACCGATAGTCCGTGATCTTTTCCAATCACGGTGGCAGCATTGGTCGTCGTGAAGTCGACATTCGTTGGTAACCAAGAGCGGGGCATACCGACATGGCCGAGTGCATCGAGGCTCTGCTTACAGTCGATCCAGGGAAAGAATCCAAGGACTCGGTCTTCGGAATTGATAATGAGAGTTAACTGGTTAAAACAGTTGAGCGTTTCGCGGTAAGGGCCACGCGGCGAGAGGGCATCACAACGGACCGCGGGTGCGACAAATACGAGATTCGTTCGGCCGCTGCGGTGGGTCCATGGCTGAACATCGCTGCGACCGGCCCGCTGGGCCGCTACAAGATCTTGAAACGCTTCCAGTGTAATGATGGACCCAAAGCTGTAGCTCATAATTGCCACAGGACGCTGCGGCTCGATATGCCCAAGAAACCAGGCAAAATAATGGCCGTCGGCAAAGGCACGCTCGTATTTTATTCGGCCGTCGCGGAGCAAAATGCCGTCCTGTTCGCTGGGCCAAGAAAAAACAACCGTTCGCACGGGCGCCACGTCTGGGCAGCATCTTTTTGCCTGTCGTGCTAGCTGTAGAGCCTGCGATTTGGCATCGGCTGTTGAATAACGGTTGCCGTGGATAAAAATCATCAGCGGCCGGGTGGGATCGTCGAGCAGGCTTTGTAAGTCGGACCGTTCCCAACAGTTGACTGCCGGATTGAGTCGCTCGATCCCAATAGCGGCTGACAGAGGCATCCGACAGATGGTGGGGAGTCGCCTCGTGCTCACCATCCAGACATCGTCGTCACAAGGGGCTGAGAATGCGACCGAAGTGCAGGCAAGGCAGACTGCCAGAACGGTAAAGATTTTTGGAAAGAGACAGGCTGATTGCAACACATTCATCGGACTGAACAGACCACGTACGACTATTTTTGGAGCGAGGTTTGGAATGGAAAGAGAATCTCTCCAGCCACCCCACGTGTATCGGAATAAACGAACTCTAGCACGCATTTTGAGGCTGTTAACGCTACTTTCGCGCAGGTTTGCCAAAAGCAAACAAGTTTTAATCATAGGCAAAGAGGCTCAACAAGCAGAATCGTTATGACCCAGCCAGCCGTCATCCAGCGGCCCCCGGCATGAAGGGCGGATTATTCGTTGTCACGGAGCTTGGCCAGTACGGAGTAGTCTTCGAGCGTTGTTGTATCACCAACCGTTTCCCGACCAGCTGCAATGTCGCGTAACAACCGACGCATGATCTTGCCACTACGGGTCTTAGGTAAGACTGCCGAAAAGTGAATGTCATCTGGTACCGCCAACGCTCCAATCTGCTGCCGTACGTGCTTGCGAAGCGTCTCTTTGAGTGCCTCGCTCGCCTCGCCAGACTTGAGTGTAATAAATACCGCGACCGCTTCTCCCTTCACATCGTGCGGTCGCCCAACTGCAGCGGCCTCGGCCACACAAGGATGGCTGACAAGCGCGCTTTCAATCTCAATCGTGGAGAGACGATGGCCTGCTACGTTCAGGACATCGTCTATTCGACCCATGATCCAGTAGTAGCCGTCGGCGTCTTGTCGGGCATTGTCGCCCGCCAAGTACTTGCCAGGCACACGCGACCAATACGTTTCGCGGAAGCGTTCGTCGTCTCCCCAAATGCCCTGCAGCATTCCCGGCCACGGACGCGTCATCACCAGCCAGCCTCCCTCGCCTTGCTCAACAGGCTCACCAGACGCGTCGACAATCGCTGGAAATACCCCAGGCAATGGCAGTGTGCAACTGCCCGGCTTCGTCGGAGTGCAACCAGGGAGCGGGCTCATCATGATCCCGCCCGTTTCGGTCTGCCACCATGTATCAACAATTGGACAACGCTTGCCGCCGATCACTTCGTGATACCAGATCCAGGCTTCAGGATTGATCCCTTCGCCCACAGTGCCAAGAAGACGGAGGCTAGAGAGATCGCGGTTTTCAATGTGCGACATGCCCCACTTCATAAAGGAGCGGATGGCCGTTGGGGCGGTGTAGAAAATCGTGGGCTTTTCCTGTTCGATGATCTCCCAGAAGCGGCCCTCATTGGGCGCATTAGGCGCTCCTTCGTAGATCAAGACGCTCGCCCCGGCAGCCAAGGGTCCGTAGGTCACATAGCTGTGGCCGGTGATCCAGCCGCAGTCGGCGGTGCACCAAAAAAGATCGTCGTCGCGGAGATCAAAAACCCACTCAGCGGTTGTTTGAGCCCAGAGCAAATAGCCAGCTGTTGAGTGCTTGATCCCCTTTGGTTTTCCGGTTGAGCCGCTGGTGTACAGAATAAAAAGAGGTGACTCAGAGTCCATCGCTGTTGCTGGCTTGTTGGTTGGCATTCCGGCAAGCATGTCATGCCACCAGATATCGCGGCCCGGCACCATCTCCACGGGCTGGCCTGTGCGTTTGAGAACGATGACATGCTTCACAGTAGGCGACTTCTTCATCGCCTCATCGACATTTTTCTTCAGCGGCAACTGTGATCCACGCCTCCAACCGCCATCGGCAGTGATCACGGCCACGGCCTGAGCATCTTGATTGCGATCGGCGATCGCCTCACTGGAAAATCCACCGAAGATAATGGAGTGCACAGCCCCAATCCGGGCGCAGGCCAGCATGGAAATCACGAGTTCTGGAGTCATCGGCATGTAAATTGAAACCACATCGCCTGCTTTGATACCTATTTTTTCCAGTCCGGCCGCAGCCTGGCAGACTTCTGCCAAGAGTTCCCGATAGGTGATCACGCGCCGCTGGCCTGTTGGCTCACCAACCCAGACGATGGCCGTTTTATCGCCGCGACCATCCGCCACGTGCCGATCGAGGCAGGCGGCTGAGGCATTGATTTTTCCGCCAACAAACCAGTGAGCTTCCGGAGGATTCCAGTCAAGCACCTTGGTGTAGGGAATTGTCCACGGCAGTGATTGGGCGCGAAGATGCCAGAAGGCATCGGGATCGGCAGCGGATTGGTCGTAGATCCGTTGGTAGTCGGC
>QWQJ01000050.1 GCA_003670865.1 Planctomycetota bacterium
CGTCGCGAATGCTCACCAGTTGATATCGCAATCGCGTTCGCACAGCCTTGCGGGGGCCGTTGGGCACCTCGACAACCACTTCTTGGGGCACGGTCCATTCAGCGCCGATCACGACGGCCTCATCGGGTAGCGGCACAACAACAAGATCGCCCGTATTGGATGGTGGACTGGGACGGAGATTTTGCCGCTCAATCACCCGACCGCTGCGATCAACCACCAGTCTCGAGAGCGGCACTCCCAAGCTCTGCTTGACGC
Organism: Planctomycetota bacterium; assembly: GCA_003670865.1. Classification (GTDB taxonomy): domain Bacteria; phylum Planctomycetota; class Planctomycetia; order Pirellulales; family UBA1268; genus BAIKAL-G1-2R. Next base: position 256 of record QWQJ01000050.1, read on the forward strand.
TCTCATAGCCGGGCGGAGCAGGATCATCGTCGCGACTATTCCAGCGCACCTGCCCCCGATCGCTGGTACGGGATGTCATCGTCACGCCATCGACTGAGTGCTCAAGCGTAGCCTGCCCTTGTGAATCGACGGCCATAACCGACCACGTCTTCGTGGAATCGGTCGCCGTATCCGTCGACTGCGTTGTGCCAGCAATTGTTGTCTCCGTCAAAGCGCGGTGGGCAACCTCCATGTTGATACGCTCCCCCTTCTCAAAGCGATACTCAAGTCGTACTGGCAGGGCAGAAGCACGTTGCAGCGGCAGGCTAGAAGATGGTGCGGAGTCGGTTGGCTCGAGAATCGGTTCGGTGGCCCACACACCCCCAGACATAAACGCGCTCGTGATGCATGAAAGTACCACTCTCCGCAAAGACACTGCATGCACTTTGCTGCAGTAGACCGGTGCTTGCTGCCCCGAGCCGTTCGGAAAGGAGGAACTTCCTTTCATGCCTTGTCTCCGGACTTTTTTCCAAACGTCATGATCGGAGCGATGCTTGGAAACCCCCCCCCCCACGCTAATTTCTCTCGCAGCGTGCGGTAGTAGCCGTGCTGGCGGGTCTCAATCAGCGTGAATCGAGCCGCTGCTCGACGGACCTGTACGCGATCGCCTGCGACCAAACTGGCGACCACCTGGCCATCGATAACACAGGCAGATCCTGGATTGGGATGAGAAACAAACAATTCGTATTCGCGGGCCGCCGAATCGATGACGGTGCGATTGGTAAGCGTGTGCGGATTCAGCGGAGTGAAGATAAAAGCGTCGATATCCTTGCGGACGATAGGCCCACCAGCGGAAAGGTTGTAGGCAGTCGAGCCGACGGGCGTACTGACGATCAGACCATCGCCACGGTACGTTGTGGCCAACTCGCCATCGACATGCAGACCGATCTCTATCACGGAGAATGGTGAGCCCGCGACTATCGATGTCTCATTCAAACCGATTTGGTGATGAATTGACTTTCCATCCCGAATAAGTTCGCATTCAAACATCAGGTGATCGACAAGGCGAAAACGGCCGGCAGCAATCTCATCAAACGCGTCTGTCACCTCGTCCCTGCGGAAATCGGCTAGGAAGCCCAGCCTACCGAGGTTCACGCCAAGCACTGGCACCTGCTGGTAGCCCATCCATCTGGCCGTGCGCAAAATCGAACCATCCCCACCGAGCACGACAACCAGATCAGTCTCTCCGTCGCAGCCGTCGCCTTGCAGCACGCTTTGCGTGAAGACACTATGGCCTCGACTGACCAAGAGCGACTCCATCCTTGCCGCTTCTGCATCGACATTGGCCACATTACTGGAACCAACAATCACCACACGCAGGTGTTCCGGGGCAGGGTGCTGCGGCAGAAGTCGTGCTGATGAGTTCATGAAAAATGAAGCGTCTTGAAAATTCTCGCGCACACTAGAGTGATTGCCTTACTGTCGCACTCTATCACGACTGGCTCGTGTTACGGGAGAACATTGTTGTAAAAAAGTCGTTTTGTAGCCGAAAGAGTCGAACAGACTGCTGAAACTATGCTCAGTCTTACGGGCAAAAAGCGACTGGCAAGAAGTGCGAACGCGGCTCAAATTGGCCTTGAACCGTGGCGGGGAATTCAGGACGATTCCCGACGGCCGCCACCTTCGCCAAGAGCGGCTCCCCGAGGGCCTCTCGCATGCATCGCCTCGTCACTCTTCTGGTGCTTCTAGCGAGCATCCTCACTCAGGCGGAGTTAGGTGCGCAGGCACCTCTGCCAGCCCCTTCCCAACAACTCGATCCCTTCTCGCCACTGCCGCCGGGGGCAATTGTCGGTCCATCTGGTCCGGTCGTGCCTGCTCCGCCACCAGCCCCCAAAAACTCAGTCGTGATTCCACCGCTCGACGCAGAGCTCATCTGGTCGAAAATGGTTGATGTTGTGGACGACTATTTTAAAGTTCAGACTGAGCAGCGTGTGGTCTTTTCCAACGGGATTCCCACAGAGGGCTTGATCGACACCTATCCGCAAACAGGCGCTACATTTCTGGAGCCTTGGCGAGGCGATTCGGTTGGCTTTGAGCAGCGTTTGGAGAGCACGCTGCAGTCGATTCGACGGTCGGGGTCGATGCGGCTAAAACCCGATCCAGGAGGTTGGCGCGTTGAAGCCGTTGTACTCAAGGAACTCGAAAACATGCCGCGTCCAATGAAGGCAACGGCAGGCGGGGCCTCGTTCCGCAACGATGACTCACTCTATCGCTACGGCACACCACTGCCGACGCTCGGCCAGCAGGTCGGTGATCAGCCGCGGCCGGTCGCCAATCCGACCCCCAACATTGGCTGGATTCCACTCGGTCGGGATCCGCTGCTGGAGCAAAAGATGCTGGGAAAATTGCTGGCCAAACTGGGCATCGCGCCACTGCCTCAGGCCGAACCCTACTACCAACCACCCGACATCGCTGCTCCGATGGTCAACGGATTGCCGACGGTCTCACAGCCTCCACAAGGTTCAGTCTTTGGGACGCCACTACAACCAGAACAGCTTCCCTCCGGAGCCGTCATTGTGCCTGGGCCACCAGTTCCCGTGGAGTCGCTGCCGATGCCTCGCTGAGCGTCATCAGTAAGACGGGGTGTTGGCTATCAACGAAGAGTCGCTGTCTAGGATTCGTCTGTCACGCAACCGGCAGATGCGGGGGCCACGACTCGAATGTATTTAGCGAGAACTCCACGAGTGGCTTTGAGTGGTGGGGCTTTCCACTCAGCCCGACGACGGTGAAACTCCTCACCTGAAACCTCCGCATCCATCCGCGCTGTGTCGGCATCGATAACAATCAGATCGCCGTCTCGCAGCAGTGCGATCGGGCCGCCTTCCTGCGCCTCCGGTACAACATGGCCGACGATGAATCCATGAGAGCCTCCAGAAAATCGGCCGTCGGTGATCAGGGCTACATCAGCGCCAAGGCCCGCTCCCACAAGGGCCGATGTCGGCGTGAGCATCTCTGGCATGCCAGGGCCCCCTTTGGGCCCCTCGTACCGAATCACCACCACATCACCGCGGCGAATGGCACCACGTTCGAGTGCTGCGAGCATTGCTTCTTCGCTGTCAAAGACGCGAGCGGGACCACTGAATCGAGAACCCTCTTTACCCGTGATCTTGGCCACCGCGCTGCCGGGCGCGAGATTGCCATATAAAATCGAGATGTGACCAGTGGCTTTGATTGGGCTTTCCACCGGATGAATAATTTTTTGTCCTGGGGCGAGCCCCTTGCTTGTGGCTAGATTCTCAGCGAGCGTCTTGCCGGTGACGGTCATGCAGTCTCCGTCGAGCAGACCCTTGTCAAGCAAATACTTCATGAAGCCGCTGGTGCCACCAATCGTGTGGAGATCCTCCTGAACAAATTTGCCGCTTGGCTTGAGGTCTGCCAGGAAGGGCACTCGCCGCGACACCGCCTGAAAATCAGCCGGCTCAAGGGGCACCCCGACACTTCGGGCCATGGCAATCAGATGGAGCACAGCGTTGGTCGATCCGCCAGTCGCCATGATCACTACCATGGCATTTTCAAACGCGCGACGCGTCATAATGTCGCGGGGCTTGAGGTCCAGTTCAAGCAGATGGCGAATGGCTGCCCCAGCCCGGAGGCATTCGGCTTGTTTGGCTGGGTCTTCCGCTGGAATCGATGCGCTGTCGGGTAACGACATACCCATGGCCTCGATGGCCGTGGCCATCGTGTTGGCGGTGTACATGCCGCCGCAGGCACCGGCACCGGGACACGCGTTTCGAACGATTTCACCGCGGCGTGCGTCGTCGATGCGGCCAGCGACATATTCGCCGAAGCATTGAAACGCCGAGACAATGTCGAGGGTTTCTCCATCGACTAGATGCCCCGGCTTAATCGTACCTCCATAGACCATCAGCGAGGGGCGGTTGAGTCGTCCCATCGCTATCAAACTACCCGGCATATTTTTATCGCAGCCGGGTATCGCGACAAGCGCATCGTACCACTGCGCCTGCATGACGGTCTCGATTGAATCGGCAATGATGTCTCGCGATGGCAAAGAATAGCTCATACCGTCAGTGCCCATGGAGATGCCGTCACTCACACCGATCGTGTTGAATCGCATGCCGACCATGCCTGCGGCAAGAACCCCCTCGCGAACCTTGGCGGCGAGTTTATCGAGGTGCATGTTGCAGGTATTCCCCTCGTACCACATGCTAACGATTCCGATCTGCGGCTTATCGAGATCGGCTGGCTGGAGGCCTGTGCCCAGAAGCATGGCCTGTGATGCCCCCTGGGATCGTGGTTGCGTGATACGGGAGCTGTAGCGGTTGAGGTTGGCCATCGTTGTATTCCCAGTGCATGTCGGCAATTCTTCTAGAATAGTATTTGTGTTCACTGTTTGAAAGGTGCTCCATCAGCATGCGTCCCGAATTCATCTTTCTTGATCTGGGTAACGTGATTGTGTCGTTTGACCGCGAGCGTGCCATGCACCAGATGGCCGCCGAAAGCGGGGCAGAGCCTGCTGTCATTCAGGCGTTCCTGACCGGCAACGATCTCCAGCAGAGAATGGAACGGGGGCAGATCGACTGGTCCGAGTTTCACGATGAGTTTTCGCGCTGCACGCAGACCAGATCCGATCCCGCTCGTTTCGCGCACGCGGCCAGTGATATGTTTACGCTGCGAGTTGAGATGCTGCCTGTGATCGCTGGTCTGGAACGGGCTCGTTGTCCGATCGGTATTCTCTCAAACACCTGCGAGATCCACTGGCACCACTTGCTCAAAAAGAAGTATGCCCTGATGCCCGGTCACGCTGCTGTGACAGTGCTCAGCTATGAAGTTGGACTCCTCAAGCCGGAGCGCGCAATGTATGACCTAGCTGCTGAACGAAGCGGCGTGCCCCCGGAAACAATTTTTTTCTGTGACGATTTAGAGTCTCACGTTGCTGGCGCTCGGGCCGCCGGATGGGATGCTGAGCTCTTTACATCGGCGGCCCACCTCATCGATGCTCTTGATCAGCGAGGCCTCAACCTAGGCATTTAATTTGGGTGACTCGTACGACCCAGAACAGCAGCCTGCGACAGTCGCGTCACCCATGTGACTTAGGTCTCGTGACTCGGCAACTGAAAAGCTCGGCCAAGGCACTCGATCAACTCAGGTTCCCGAAACTTTCCCTCCATGACAATCATTCCAGAAAGCAGGAGCACAGGCACCCGCAGGCCATACGCCGACTGGAAATCGGCCGATTGATCGATGTTGATGACCGATGCAGTCGGGCAGTGAAACAGCAGCATTTCCTCCGCCTCGTGGCAGAGGTGGCAGCCAACTCGGGAAAAGAGCACAACTTTCATGTTTTCGGTACGATCCAGTTGCGAGATTGAATAATCCACTTCTTCATTATTATTTATTTTTATGGGCGAAACAGTTCAGTCTCTTGATGATTTTCTCCGCGTGCTCCGCAAGAGCGACTTGGTTCCCGTAGAACAACTCGCCAAAGCGATCGAACCCTGGAAGGGGACTGAGGGACCTGTTCCGAGTGGACTCCTAGAAGTCTTGGTTGATGAAAAGCTACTCACAGCGTGGCAGATTGAACAGCTTCAAAAGGGTAAGCACAAGGGCTACTGGCTTGGCAAATACAAATTGCTGCGGTTGCTCGGGGCAGGTGGGATGAGCAGCGTCTACTTAGCTGAGAACACGACGCTTCATCAGACAGTGGCCATCAAAGTGCTACCCCTCAAAAATGTTGATAAGACGTCCCATCTGGCACGATTTGAACGTGAAGCGCAGGCCTCTGCAAGGCTCAGCCACCCCAATATCGCCAGAGCGTTTGATCTCGACAACGTCGATACGATTCACTTTATCGTGATGGAACACATCGATGGCGTTGATCTGCATGTGAAGGTTAAGCAGGATGGAACGCTTTCCGTGAGTGATGCCGTTGATTATATCCGGCAAGCCGCCCTCGGTCTTCAGTATGCGCACGAAGAAGGCCTTGTGCATCGGGATATCAAGCCGGCCAATTTAATTCTTGTCGTTGATAAACGGGGTCGGGGCACAGTGAAAATTCTCGATCTGGGCCTGGCATTGGCTGCTGGCGATGACGACGAGGCCTCGCTGACGCGAGCGCATGACGAGAAGACGCTTGGCACCGTCGACTACCTCGCTCCCGAACAGGCAAGGGACAGCCACTTGGCCGACGCACGGTCCGACATCTACTCACTGGGGTGTACGCTCTACTACCTGCTCGTGGGAACGGCACCGTTTGCGGCAAAAAAAACGATGGCTGAACGCATCAGAGCCCACATGAATGAGCCACCACCAGATCTTCTCGAAATGTGCCCCGGGGTTCCTGCTGCCATCGGGTCACTCTATCTTCGAATGGTGGAAAAACACCCAGATGCTCGGCCACAGTCGGCAGGAGAGATCGCCGATGCGCTGTCGGCGTGGCTGCAAACAAGTGCCGGTACGGTCCAGGCTGCCACCCCAGAGCGTCGGCCTGTGCAGCGGCGAAGTGCTCCAGGGAACTCCAACGCTAACCTGCTTGGTTCTTCCGGAAGCATGACACGCCCTCCCAGTTCGTCCGGCCCTGTAATCCGCAGCGGTTCTGGCGGCGGTTCTGGCAGCAGTGTGCGGCCGGGCGGTTCGCCCGACAAAGGCCAGAGCGACTCAGTCGCACCTACTGATCTTTCATCGCTCTCATTTACGCCACCGCCGTCAAGCGGATCACGATCAACTCAAAAAATGATGGGCGTGAATGACAAAGAGAGACTCCGTCGTGCTGGCCGTACGTCGGGCCAGAAAACTCGGCCGACTGAACGTCAAAACGACTCGCTTCCAGGCTCATCTTTAACAGGCCAACTCTCGCTGTTATTGCAGCGATTACAAAAGCTGAGCCAACTAAAACCGCTTGGACTACCGCTAGGATTTTGGCTGGTCGTGGTGATCGGCTTAGTCTTGGTTGTTTACTTAGGACTCAAAGTCTTCAAAGTGAAGGGCTTCTAAGATGATTCCCAAGTGCCCACCTCAGCTTGAAAACCCCCTCGGATCAATTGTCCATTTTCCATCCGCAAGCGCTGCCAGGCTTGCCCGATGCGTAAGATCGTAATGGAGCGGCGTTAGCGTAACGGCTCCCGCAGCGAGGGCCGTCACGTCCGACTCGTGCGGAGAAGGGGGGGGAGGTGGATCATTGGTGGCCCAGTAGTAGGATCTGCCGCGAGGATCAATCCGGCGTTCAAAAGCCTCGCCGTAGCGGTCCAAACTCATCGGCACAATGCGGAGTTGCGGCGATCCATGCAACGCACTCTTGGGAATATTGATATTAAAAAGGCTCCCAGCCAGAGGAGTGCGGGCCAAGATCGCCGCAAGCACATCGATAGCGATCTTGGCAGCGCGGTCGTAGTCGGCATGCTCGTCATACTCAAGCGAGACGGCAACGCTCGTGATTCCAAAAAATGCCCCTTCGATCGCGGCAGCCACTGTGCCGGAATAAAGCACATTGATGCCAGCATTGAGTCCGCTGTTGATGCCACTGACGACCAGATCGGGACGCCGCGTACAAAACTCGGCAATCCCCAACTTCACTGCATCGGCAGGACTGCCGTCGACCGCCCAGCCACGCCTGCGATTGCCGTCAAAAATTTCTTTTGCAGTCAGCGGACTTAAAAAAGTAATGGCGTGGCCGACGCCGCTTTGCTCGGTGGCGGGTGCCACCACACTGACATCACCCAGTTGCTTGAGAGCGCGTTCCATGGCGGCCAAGCCAGGGGCAAAAATTCCGTCATCATTGGTCAAAAGCGCGAGCATGGTGAAGTCCTCGAAAAAAAGAAAACAAAACCTAATTCTGCCGGAACTATAGAATAATCGGCCATCGAGAGGCCAAATCCGCGACATGGATCGCAGGAAAGCCCTTAGCTTTCTATACTGACGGGCTTTTCATTCCTGCCATTGATCCGTGTCTTATGCCGACTGCGCCCACCAATCATTCCTCGTCCGCAATCCCTGCCAAGCCTCCGGCCAGACGCAAAGCCACAATCGCCACGGGCAATGCCCTCGGCCACATCCAGCAGGCCGAGCGTGTGATCGTGCTCGACTTTGGATCGCAGTATGCCCAACTCATTGCCCGGCGAGTGCGCGAGCAGCATGTCTACTGTGAAATCGTCCGGCACGACATCACTGCCACGCGAATTCAAGAGCTATCGCCCAGAGGAATCATTCTGTCCGGTGGGCCTTCGAGCGTTTACGAA
>QWQJ01000113.1 GCA_003670865.1 Planctomycetota bacterium
AGGTCGGTCAAACCACAAATGCACGGCCGTGATAGGCGAGCCGGCGAGATGTTCGGTTGCCACTGGCACGAGGTCTGGAAGCAGCCTCGCTGTTTGCTTCCACGGCAAGGCAACGATGACGCAATCGCAGTCAAATGTGACCGAGCCACAGATCACGCCAGTGGCGCGGCCAGAGTCACTGCGCCCGATGCCTGTGACGGTGCGACCTGCTTCCACGCTCACTCCTGAGCGCTTGAGCCAGGCGACTAATTGATCGCCAAAGAGCTGGCCGAGAGGCTGTGTCGGCACGTAAAGATCAGCCGCCTTGCGATGCGCAAGAAAGCCATCCACGACAACTTTCCGTGCCGCCGACACGCTGACCAAATCGATCGATTCTCCCAAGGAACTCTCCAGCACTGGCTGCCAAAAAAGGCTGATCACTCGCTCTGATTGCCCGATTGCCTGTAGCCACGAAAGCGCTGTAGGGATGTCTGATTGGTTGTTGGCGTCGCGGGCTTGAAGCAGTGGCTCACTTTTGTTTTTAGGAGCACGGCAATGTCTTGCCAACGTAAACATACCGAGTGCCAGCGACAGTTTTTCCCGCCACGAAAAATGTCTCATTCCTAACAGCAGTGGCGCCATGTGCAGCGGCGCTGGCAGCCAGCAGGATGGCGTGCAGGCACTCCGCACGCCCGTGGGAGAAATAAACCAGAGCGTGCGATCCCTCCGTAGCGAAGCGCCGATACCGGCCTGCCGGCAGAGTGCGATAAAATTTGTGCAGCAGCCCATGGCCACATGCTGACAGGCATCGACTAACCCGCCAGTCAGCGGATCTTCAAAGCATGCCGCCCGGCCACCGCAACTCCGTCGCCCCTCCAGCAGCGTGACTTGAAATCCCCTTTCGATCAATCCAGCTTCCACAAGAGATGCCGCCGCCGCCAACCCCGCCAAGCCACCGCCAACGATGATCACACGAGGGGGTCGCGGCGAATGATTTCCCGCAGCATCGCTCGAGGTGTCAACATTTTGCCGGGAGTCAACGTTTTGAGTCACCATTGGATTCGAGACTTCTTTTGTTCTGCCGGTTATCATTCGGGGGTTACCCTTTTTTGGAATCTCAACCAGCTTCAATACCCGAGTTGTAGGGTTTAGCGGAACCCGCGAGGTCGAACGATCCCTGTCAAAATTGTGGCGACTGCCGAGGCGATTACAACCGGACGGCTAGGCCGGATGCGGGTCGTGAAAATGGCTGGCCCGGCGCGGCCAACCGCTGCAAGCAATGAACGATAGACACCGTACATCGCTCGAAACACCAAGCGTCCATCGGTTGAGAGAGCCTTATCAAGAGCCTGCGACTGTTCGTAAAAACCCTCCGCGCGAGCGAACTCAGCGGCCGCCAAGCGGGAAAAGCCTGCGTGGATCTGGCCCAACCGCAGATCGTCACTCGTGCATCCGCAGGCTTGAAAGTCTTCCTCCGGCAGATAGATGCGACCGCGGCGGAGGTCTTCGGGAATGTCGCGGAGGATATTTGTAAGTTGGAAGGCTAGACCACAGGAGTGGGCGGCTGGCAACGCTTCTGCACCACGAAATCCCCAGATATGAATCGCAGCCAGTCCAACAGCGCTGGCCACACGGCGGCAGTAATCCTCTAAATCGGCAAATGTGTCGTATGTCTGCCTGTCGAGATCCATGCGCACTCCAGCAAGAATGTCGTAGAGCAGAGCCGGTGGAATGGCATACCGCCGAACGGTGTCGACCAGTGCCCGCAGGACAGGATCCTCTGAACGGCAACCAGCTAGGCCAGCAGCCAAGCTCTGCTCAAATCCCTCGAGGGCCACTCTGGCGGCAAGTGGATCATGCGTGTTGTCGACGATGTCGTCGGCCCGGCGACAAAAGGCATAGAGCGCAGTCGTGCTCTGCCGCTTCTGGAATGGCAACAGCCGAATTGGCAACGCGAAGCTCGAGCCTGAGCCACGGAGCACTTCGGCGCAGCGAGCGTAGTCGGTCGTCAGGGTGTTCATCTGCGACCTTGTGGCTGAAAGGCCTGCGGACTTTCGGATTCGGATGCGAAACGGGCCGCTGTGATCCCCCACCACGCGGCGGCCGCCAGACGCAGCTTGGTCCATCTGCCAACCGTAGGCCGCCGTGAAAGTGTGTCGTAGTTAGCGCGTTCTATGGTATCTGCCACCGCGCGGCCACCGGCCAGAAACATCCCTATGGCTGGCTTGAGCAGCCGGGGAGCACGATGCACCAGTGGTGCACCAGCCGAGAAACACTCGCGGGCCCACGTCACTTCTGCTTGCACAAGTGCTCTCAGCGGTGGTGTGGCCGCATCTGCATCGAGAAATCGACAATCGACACCCCACTTTGCCATATCGTCTCGGGGCAGGTAGACCCGCCCGGCCATGCGGTCGCGTTTGATGTCTTGCCAGAAGTTGACCAACTGCAGACCGGTGCAGATTGAATCTGACAGCAAGAGGAGTTCGGGTTCGCGGCAACCCTCGAGTGCCAGCACAATTCGCCCAACGGGATTGGCAGAACGGCGACAGTAGTCGAGCAGTTCAAGTCTCGTGGCATACCGAGCAGATACCTGCTGCTGGTCGAACCGCTGATCTTCTTCAAAGGCGGTTAAAAGATCGGAGAATGGATCGATTGTCAGCCCCGTCTGCCGGACGGTTTCGGCCAAGGCCACGCAGACCGGATGAATCGCATGGCCCGCAAAGCACTCCTCGAGTTGTTGCCGCCATGCGGTCAGTGACTCCTGTGCTGACTCTGGGGTTTTAGCCTCATCAGCCAAGTCGTCGCTGACTCTGGCAAAGGCATAGACATTGGCCAAGTGCTGCCGCAGTCGGGCAGGGACAAGCTGCGTGGCGACCGTAAAATTTTCGTAATGACTACGGGCCACTTCACGGCAAAAGGCTTGGGCAGACTGAAGCGATGGTGGCGTAGCGAGCATGAGTTTGGCTGATTCTGATCGGTCCGGTAGACATTTGAAACACCGTCTGCTGCAACTGGCTTACGGCTAGCCACCTTCTCTGGCCGCTGACCGTTGACTGGATTACATTGATAGGTGCCACGCTCGAGCATGATAGCCTGCTGCCATCACAAACCCTTGGAAATCCCGATGAAGATTCTACTTGCTGGCCCACGCGGATTCTGTGCGGGCGTCAATATGGCGATCGAGACGCTTGAAACAGCCATTCGGCTCTACGGCACACCGATCTATGTTTTTCACGAGATCGTCCACAACAAGCATGTGGTCGAGCGATTTGAACGCGAGGGCGCTGTCTTCGTTGACACGGTGGAAGAGGTGCCCGAGGGGGCCGTGCTGCTCTTTTCGGCCCATGGCGTTGCCCCCCAGGTGCGTCGCGTGGCCGCTGATCGCCAGTTGCGAGCCATCGACGCGACCTGCCCGCTAGTCACAAAGGTGCATCTTGAGGCGATAAAATATGCAAAACTGGGCTACCGCATCGTCTTGATTGGTCATGCTGGTCACGACGAGGTGATTGGCACAATGGGGCAGGCGCCCGATTCATTTACGCTTGTCGACAACACCGCAGAAGTTGATGCCCTCCCGTTTGGCCCCACCGATAAACTTGCCTACCTGACGCAGACAACGCTTTCAGTAGACGATGCCTCGCGGATCATCACCCGTCTCAAGGAGCGGTTTCCGCAGATTGTTGGGCCACCCAAAGACGACATTTGTTACGCAACACAAAACAGGCAGGAAGCCGTGCGGCTTTTGTCGCCCGACGCTGACATAGTTATCGTGCTAGGCAGTCGCAACAGTTCTAATAGCCAACGATTGGCCGAACTCGCCAGAGACAGTGGCATTCCCGCACATCTGATAGACGGAGCAGGAGAGATCGACCCCGCCTGGTTTAGCACTGGCAATGAGACCGTGGTGATTACGGCTGGCGCCAGCGCTCCTGAGAGCGTTGTGCAAGACTGCGTGCAATGGCTGAGTGCTCGCTACGGTGCCACCGTTTTCGAGCGGACCATCCGCGAGGAAAACGTCTACTTTCCGCTCCCGAAAGAACTCCGCTCAAGTGCGGCCGCCGTGCACCTTCCCATGGCGTAATCAGGCCAACCGCGCCAAAAGTTCCCGGATGATCTCGCAAGGGTGACGAGAGTCAGCAAAGGTGACGCAAGCGCTAGGGCGACGCAAACTCTAGAGCGACACTGGAGTTAGTGTTGAAGTTTTTTATATCGAAAGCGGTGGGGTTCATCGGCATCGATGCCGAGGCGTTCATGTCGCTGTCGCTGGTACGTATCAAAGTTGCCTTCGCAAACATGCACGTAACCGTCTCCTTCAAAGGCAATGATGTGCGTGGCCAGTCGGTCGAGAAACCAGCGATCGTGCGTGATCACCACAACGCAGCCTGCGAAGTTGGCAATGCCTTCCTCCAGAGATCGCAGCGTGTCGATGTCGAGATCGTTAGTCGGTTCGTCCAAGAGCAGCAGGTTGCACCCGCGTCGCAAGAGTTTGGCCAAGTGAACGCGATTCCGTTCACCGCCAGAGAGCGTGCCCACCTTCTTTTGTTGGTCAGGACCTTGAAAATTAAACTTTGCCACATAGCTCCGGGCGTTGACAGTGCGTCTGCCTAACTCGATCGTGTCGTGGCCGCCAGAAATCTCTTCAAACACTGTTTTGTTCGGATCGAGAGAGTCGCGGCTTTGATCCACGTAGCCGATGTCGACTGTTGGTCCAATCCGGATCGTGCCGGAATCAGGTTGTTCAGATCCTGTCAGCATACGAAAGAGTGTCGTCTTGCCAGCGCCGTTGGGGCCGATAATGCCGACGATGCCACCCGGCGGTAGGCGGAATGAAAAATTTTCAATCAGCACCTTGTCGCCAAAAGCTTTGCTAACGTTTTCAGCATCGACAACCAGATCGCCGATTGGCTTACCTGCCGGGATGAAGAGTTCGATCTCATCCTCGCGGCCAGCTGACTGTTCAGCGGCTAGTTTTTCAAACGACGCCACGCGGGCCTTGCTTTTTGCCTGGCGAGCCTTGGGCGATAAGCGAATCCATTCGAGTTCTCTGTCGAGCGTTTTTTGCCGGACACTGGCAGCTTTTTCTTCCTCGGCCAAGCGAGCCCGCTTCTGTTCCAGCCACGACGAGTAATTGCCTTCCCACGGAATGCCTCGCCCGCGGTCGATTTCCAGAATCCACTTCGCCACATTGTCGAGGAAGTAGCGATCGTGCGTGACGGCCACGACAGTGCCAGTGTATTCGGCCAAATGGCGTTCCAGCCACACGACGCTTTCAGCATCAAGATGATTCGTCGGCTCATCGAGGAGGAGCAGATCGGGCCGTTCGAGTAAAAGCCGGCACAGCGCGATGCGACGGCGTTCACCACCGGAAAGATTGGTGACGGCCCAGTCGCTCGGCGGCAAGTTCATCGCGTCCATGGCGATTTCCACCTGTCGATCCAAATCCCAGGCATTCTTGGCTTCGATCTGATCTTGCACAGAGGCCTGCTCGGCAAGCAGTTTCTCCATCTCGTCCGGCTCCATCGGCTCCCCAAGTTGCGCATTGATCGCCTCAAAACGCATCAATATTGCCCGTGTTGAAGCTACGGCAGCCTGGACATTTTCGAGCACGTTTTTGTCTGGATCAAGTTGCGGCTCCTGCGAGAGATAGCCCGCCGTAAACCCATCCGCGAGCCGAATTTCTCCCTCGAATTCGCTGTCGATTCCCGCCATGATCTTCATCAGCGTGCTCTTGCCCGAACCATTGCGGCCAAGCAGGCCAATTTTTGCGCCAGGATAAAACGCTAGGTGGATGTTTTTAAGGAGCTCGCGCTGACCAAACTTTTTAGTGAGGTCGGCGATCTGAAAAATGTAGGCGGGACCCATCGGACGAAATGTCACTCCAGAAAACAACGGCAAAAAATAAAACGGCTTCAACTCCATCTTACCGATTCAAGGCTCTGCGAATAGTGGGGAGTTCCTCGCCGCAGTCGCATGGGTAAGCGGGCTCGTTGCAGGCCCAAAGGCGATGGTCTACCATTACGTCGGTAGGTCGACGGTGTTCTCCGTTTGACACGGTGTTCTCGGTTTAAACAGCGGAGCTGCATTAAAAAATACAATGGGTACCTACACACATCCCGATGCGCTGGTCTCTCCTGAATGGGTGGCTCTGCACATCAGCGATCCGGCGGTGCGGATCGTCGAATCGAATGAGGATCGGGCGCTCTACACGCAGGGGCACATCTCAGGAGCCGTCGAAATCGACTGGCAAGTCGATCTTCAGGATCACGTTTGCCGCGACTACATCGATCGAGCAGGGTTTGAACAGCTTTGTGGTGCCAATGGAATTAAGCCAGAAACAACGGTTATTTTCTATGGCGATAAAAATAACTGGTGGGCCTGCTATGCCTTCTGGGTTTTCAAACTCTACGGCCATAAAGACTGCCGAATCATGAACGGTGGCCGCAAACGCTGGCAGATTGAGGGCCGGCCACTATCGAGCGATCGCGTGAGTTATGAAAGGACTCATTACGTGGCCTTGGAGCAAGACAGTGCAATCCGCGCTCTTCGGGAAGAGGTGCTTAAACATCAAAAGTCTGGCAAAAAACTTGTGGATGTTCGCAGCCCTGAGGAATATTCAGGCGAGCGACTGCACATGCCCGACTATCCAAACGAGGGTGCTCTGCGGGGAGGCCACATTCCCGGTGCCGTCAATGTGCCGTGGGCAATGAGCGTCAACGACGATGGCACGTTCAAGACCGCCAAGGAATTAACGGCGTTGTACGTGAAAGAGGCGCAGCTCAAACGCCGTGCCCCAACCATTGCTTACTGCCGCATTGGCGAGCGATCCAGCCTGACTTGGTTTGTGCTCAGCTACCTGCTGGGCTTTAGCAAAGTAAAGAACTACGATGGTTCTTGGGTCGAATGGGGCAACTGCGTACGCGTGCCAATTGTGCAGGGCAGTGCGCCGTATGGCGAAAGTGTCGCCGCTGAAGCAACTGTCGCGCTCCCGTCATTTTTGGCGGCTCCAGCTGCAACGACGCTTCCGGGTTTATGAGTCATTGGGTTGGAAGAGGGCTTGTGTTTTCCGCGAACGAACTGCAATCTGCATGAATAGTGTTCAAAGCCGCCTCGACACGATCATTACTGAATTTTCTGACCTCGACGGACGAGAAAAACTTGAACTCCTTCTTGATTTCGCCAATGGCTTGCCTCCTTTGTCAGCCGAGTATCAAGCTCGTAAGGCGACAGAGGACCGGCGCGTGCATGAGTGCCAGACTTCTGTTTTTCTCTGGACGGAGTTGGAGCATGACAGCCTTACCCTGATTGCTGAAGTGGCCCCAGAGGCGCCTACCGTCAAGGGTTTTGTGGCCATTGTGGCCCATGCGATTGCCGGTCAATCGGCAATGGATGCACTCTCTCTACCAGACAACATTCTCGAACGCATGGGCTTGGCCGAAGTGCTCGGCATCTTGCGAACGCGGGGATTGCGTGCGATCGTCAGCCATGTGAAACGGGGCATTGTTCAAAAATTAGCGGCGGTAGAAATCAGCACACAGAATCCGACACAAACCTTAGAATCATGATTGTGAGAATCGCGTGACACCCAAGACAGCCACCCATAAAAGTGCCCCCCATCGGATGGTGGCCGGGATCGATTTAGGCGGCACCGCAGTCAATTACACATTCCTTGACGAGCGCGGCCAATTTCTTCTGGATGGTCTCTGCGAGTATCCGTCGCGCAGCGTTGAAGGCCCGGGCATTTGCCTTGACCAGATTGCCGATGGCCTAGGAATTGCGGCTGACCGTGCTGGCGTGCGGCTGACAGACGTTGTCGCTGTTGGCCTCGATACGCCTGGGCCAGCCAGTGCCGCTGGCGTACTGAGCAAGCGCGGCTCGACCAATTTTGTACATTGTGCGTGGGCCGGATACGACATCCGCCTGGCACTTGAGCAGAAACTCAACTGCCCGGCGACCTACCTCAACGACGGCAATGCTGCAGCCCTCTGGGGCCATGTGGCTCTTTTTGGTTCTGACAACAAAGCCACCAGCGTCTCAGCAATTATCGGTACGGGGCTCGGCGGTGGCGTGATTACGTCCGGTCGCGTTGTTGTCGGTCAAAATGGCTTCGGAGGTGAACTGGGGCATGTGCTGGTTCCCTTTTCAACAATTGCTGACATTGAAGGGCTGCGGCCGGTATGTAACTGCGGACGCATCGGCGACCTTGAGTCGCTCTGCTCGCTGACGGCGATCAAGAAAACTCTCTTGCCGTATTTTCTCCTTCGGCAGCCCGATCACCAGTTGGCAAAAATCTCTGATGTGGGGCAAGCAGCAAAGCTCGTGCGAGGCTTGGCGGAGCAGGGCGATCCACTCTGCCGCGATATCTTCCGCGTGCAGGCGCATGCACTTGGGCTTTTCTTTGATGAGATGATCAACATCTTTGATCCCGATGCATTGATTGTGGGCGGCGGTGCAGTGGAAACTTCGCAAGCCTTTCAGCAGTGGTTTCTCGCCGAG
>QWQJ01000026.1 GCA_003670865.1 Planctomycetota bacterium
CACTCAGCCCCGGCATGTTGCCGGGGTCCGGCGGTTGAACGCGGTTCCTTCGGAGGCGATGGAACCGCGAACAACCGACCGGATGAGCCCAACTCCGGGTTGGAGCAGACTCATACGGTAAGTAACGTCGGGGCGACACGATTCGAACGTGCGACCTCTACGTCCCGAACGTAGCGCTCTACCAGGCTGAGCTACGCCCCGATTGGTTTGATGCGGGAAAATGTTCCGCACAAAGGAAGAGATAACGAAAGATTACCTGACGGCAAGGAACGTGACAACTGCGATGTTTCTATAGCCTTGCTGAGCGGGCCTGTGCACTCAGGCGGTTACCAACGAAGGCAGTATTGTGCGAATGTCAATGCCGTCAGGACGCCAGTCGATTAGTTCCATTTCTGCGGTGCGACGGCCGCGAAACTCGTTGATCTTTGGCTTAAAGGCGACATGAAACGGCTGCCCGGCGGGCGGCAAGTGATCGAGCCACTCAACCGCTCCAAACGCAACAGCGCGAACTTTGACACCATGCTGGACCAGTTGCATGGAAAGATGCCGGCCGTCAGCGCCGATTGTGCGAGGAACTTCTGTGAAGTGCACGCTTGAAGCGCAGAGAATCGGACGGCGGTTGCCATTGCCAAACGGCGCCAGCCGATCGAGCTGCATAACCGTGTCGAGCGTGAGTCCAGCGAGCGTTGTCTCACCGTCGATCGCGATTTGCGGCTGTCGCAGCTCTTGAGGCAGCCTGGCATCAACGGCGGCCAGAAAGGCAGCGCGAAATGCAGGAATCTTATCGTCCTCGATTCGCAGACCTGCGGCTGCAGCATGGCCGCCACAAGTTAAAAGGTGTTCGCGACAGGCCACGAGTGCCTCGTGGACATCAAACCCAGGCACGCTTCGCAAACTCCCAATCGCTGGTCGGCCCTGATGCTCGTCCTGTGAAATCATGACCACCGGTCGGTGAAACCGTTCGGCTAATCGGCCGGCCACGATGCCGATCACGCCCGCATGCCAGCCGCGATCGGCAAGGACTAAGGCTGCATCAACCGTGGGGTCAAACTGTTCCTGCACCTGCTTGGTCGCCGCCAATTGGATGCTGCGTTCGATCGTATCTCGCTCGCTGTTGAGTTCGTGAATCCGATCGGCCAGTTGCACAGCTCGGGCTGCATCGGAGGTTGTTAAAAGTTCGATGCCAAACGCCGCCTGACCCAGTCTGCCGGCCGCGTTGAGTCGTGGCGCGAGTCGAAATGCCACATCTTCGCTCTCCAGTTGCGACTTCTCGTGAAGTTTTGCCAGTTCTAGCAGGCGATTGATTCCCGGGCCGCCTTTCAGCCGCAGGCACTCAAGCCCATGCTTAACATAAATCCTATTTTCATCGAGCAGCGGCACGACATCGGCCACCGTGCCCAAGCTCGCCAAACCAATTCCTCGCAGCAGCATCTCGCGGAGGCGGGGGGTGACTTGCTTTGAGCCGCAGGCCCGCGTGGCAATCGCCCATGCCAGCTTAAAGGCCACGCCAGCGCCGCAGAGTTCGCCAAAGGGATAGCCTGCTCCGGGCAGGCGAGGATGAACCAGAACATCGGCCTCAGGCAGTGTGTCGGCAAACGAATGGTGGTCTGTGATGATCAGTTCTAGACCAAGCTGCTTGGCCGTCAGCGCCTCAGCCACGCTGGCGATGCCGCAGTCGACCGTGATGACGAGCTGGGCGCCTTTCTGCTGGAGTGTTTTGAGTGCCTCGCTATTGAGGCCGTAGCCTTCTTCAAAGCGATCTGGCACATACCATGATGCTTTGGCATCGATCGCTTCCAAGCAGCCGATTAGAATTGCCGTCGCACACATTCCATCGGCATCGTAATCGCCATAGATAACAATCTGCTTGCCGGCTCGCGCAGCGGCAAGGATTCGATCAGCCGCCGCCGAAATACCGGGCAGCATGTCGGGATCACGCAGGTCGCAGAGCGACCCACTTAGAAAAGCTTTGACTTGAGCGGCGTCGGTAAGGCCGCGCACAGCGAGCAGTCGGGCCACAACAGCCGAAACGCCGGCTGAACGCTCGATGTTAGTGACCATCGTCTGGTCGTGCGGTGCGAGATGCCAGCATTTTGGCACAGGAAACTCCGATGAAAATTCTATCTGGGGAGCCCTGGAGTATACGAAAACCAGGCAGCCGCGTGCAGCGTCCGCAGCGGGTTGATTGGTAGAGGCACCGAATCCCAACGGTGCGTCAATAAAGGCCGGCAGGGGCAACGCGTTATGCCGGTCCTCGCAGGAAGCCAGGCAAATCGTTCTGGCTTTCGTAAGAGGGATGCAATGGCCGCAGGGTATTGCCGTCGATCGAACACGGTATAGTGTTGGAGTTGGGCCACCGCGATTTATTTTTTTGAGGAGCTTTCGTATGTCGATCGCCGATATCGTTTTTCCAATTGTGCCTCCAAAGCTGAATCGCGCGGAGGTTCCCAAGGGGAAGGAACTCTGTGACTATTGCACCGCAAAATGCTGCCGCTATTTCGCGTTGCCACTCGAGACGCCGACCACCCGCGAGGAGTTTGAATTTATTCGCTGGTTTTTGCTTCACGATCAGTCCTCTGTTTTTACTGAGGAGGGGGATTGGTATGTTTGCGTGCACACCGTCTGCAAACATTTGCAGTCAGATCAGCGGTGCGGCATTTATGAGACAAGGCCGACGATTTGCCGAGACTACAAAACTACCGAGTGTGAGTACGAGGACGATTGGGTTTACGATCAGTATTTTGAAACCGCTGAGCAAATCGAGGAGTATATGGATGCAGTGCTCGGCCCGGGGGGCCAAGCGGTCGGTGATGGACGCAAGAAGAAAAACCGCCACGCCTCGATCCGAGGTCGTAAGCCGGCCTTACTGCCAATTCTTTAGTCAGAAGTTTTTTTAGCTCGACATTCACGCGATCCGACCCGTTGGCTCCCGCTTAACCACAAACACAGTCCTTGAGGAACCTATTTCCCAGTGATCGAACCCCGCACGCTGAAAGGCTTTCGCGATTTGTTGCCTGCGCAGGCCATGGCTCGCGAACAGATTCTCGAGACAGCCCGCCGTGTCTACCGCTCGTATGGCTTCGCTCCGATCGATACTCCCGCGCTTGAATATCTGGAAATATTAACGGGGAAGGGGAGCGAGGAAACCGACAAACAACTCTACCGATTCACCGATAACGGGGGCCGAGAAGTGGGGCTGCGATTCGACCTGACGGTTCCCTTTGCGCGTTTTTGTGCCCAGCATATCGGCCAGTTGAGCATGCCCTTTAAGCGGTACCATCTGGCCAGCGTCTGGCGCGGTGAAAATACGCAGCGAGGCCGGTACCGTGAATTTATGCAATGTGATTTTGATACGATTGGAACAGTCAGTCCCGTTGCCGATCTGGAGATGGTGCTAGTCGTACACGATTTACTCGCGGCTATCGGCTTAGAAAAATTCACGGTGCGGCTCAACGATCGTCGCGTGCTCGGTGGGGTGCTCGATGAGTTGGGGCTGAGCCATTGCTCAACCGCCGTGCTGCGGTCGCTCGATAAACTCGGCAAAGCGACACCACAGGCAGTGGCAGTCGAGCTTGAATCTGGCGGATTGTCGGCTGAGAAAGCAGAAAAACTCCTTGCCATGGCCATGCTTTCGGGGCCGTCCAAGACGGTGCTCGAAGCCTTGCAAACCTTAGTGGGCCGATCGGAAATTGGCCAAACGGGCGTCGCGGCTCTTCGGGCAGTACTCGACGGCGTCAAACAGGCGGGCTTGGCAGACGGCCGCGTGATCGTCGACCCTTCCATCGCTCGTGGCCTCGACTATTACACGGGCATCGTTTTAGAAAGTTTTCTGGAAGAGTTACCGACGCTCGGAAGCATCTGCTCGGGTGGTCGCTACGACAACCTTGCCGGACTCTACACCAAGCAATCGCTGCCGGGTGTTGGAGCGTCGCTAGGCATCGATCGTCTGCTCGCGGGGCTCGAAGAAGTTGGCCGTCTGTCGACCGTGGAAACACCTGCCGAGGTGTTTTGTGTTTACTTCGACGAGGCCCATCTAGCTGACTATCTGCGCATCACTGCTTTGATTCGCTCAGCCGGCATGGCGGTGGAATTCTTTCCCGAACCGCGTCGCGTCGGCCAGCAGATTAAGGTGGCTGTAAAGAAGGGATTTCGTCTGGCGCTGCTCATTGGCAGTGATGAATTCGCGGCAGGAACGGCCCAGCTTAAAAATCTCGCCGCGCAGACAAGCTGCACGGTTGATTGGCATGGAGACGTGCATGTGTTAGTCGATGCCATCCACTCGCAACTGGAAGTGATTCGCACCGGGCATTAGCCCCGCAGCTGCTGTCCCCGCGGGCTGTGATGGCGTCAGATCGCGATCGCCGCAGATGCGATTGCGGTAGAGCAAGAGACCATGAGCAGCGTGGTAAAGAGCGCCGCACTCCACATCCAGATCGGCAGTGTGCTCAAGCATCGTTACCAAACGCTCGGCGGCACGCACCACCCAGGGTTCCGCCAGTCGTTGGTCGTCGAGCGATAAAGCCAGCACCTCGAAGATGTGACCTGTAGCACTCAGCGTGGCAAAGATATCGCTTGATGTACCGGGCCGCTCAAAAGAGTGGATCGAAAAACTGCCGTCAGCCTGCTGGAACCTTCGGGCACGGTCGATCGCATCGTTAACGCTATCGGCAGCAGCAGCCCAGCCACCGTTCAACTCGTAGGACTCGTCTGGAGAGCCGCTGCCATTTTTGTTTTTTATTTTCCTGGCGGCGATGTGTCGCTTGAGTGCAGCGGCTAAACCGTAGAGCCTGTGAGCGCCACCGCAGGCACTGGAAAAAAGATCGGCATCTGCCTCCATTTGTACGACCCGTTCGGTAGTCCACGTCGATCCGTCTCGCGCCTGCCATGTTGCATCGGGGGGCAGGTACGCCGAAAGCGCCATTAAAGTCCAGGTCGCCTCCTGCCCTGGCTGAATGTCAAATTGGGCCTGCTTCAGAAGATCGCCGACAGAGTACTCGCGGCCGGCGACCCTCAGCGGAGTGTCGAGCGGAATGCCGCTAGTGTCAGAGTGTTCGCGGGCAACGCTCTGAGACTGCCAGTCACACTGCGAGAGGTACCCTAGCCACTGATCGGGATGGCCTTGTCCTGTCGTACTGCCTTCTTCGACTACGGCGATCACGCCAGCGTTGCCCGGTCGTAATGCCCAACCGTTGAGCGCACCTCCGTCGAGGAGGTAGTCGAGCGCACTCGAGATTACCTCAGCGTGTTTTGTGTTATCGCTAGGAGTGTCCCGATGCGCTATTTGAAAATCTCGGCCGAATGCCAAAATGCCATGCACCACCTGCCACGCCCCATGCACGGAGGCATTCAATCGTCGGCCGTCGCGGGCATGGACAAGCACTGCGTCGATACGGGTGCACAGCGAGGCAGGATCGGCCGGAGACTCCACAGCCGTGTTGGGCGGAGGGCTGCATCCGACGCAAAGTGCCAGAATGGCAATCAGCCAAACTGTCGGAAAAACGGCTGGTGAATTGGCATGAACTTTTTGAGCTTGGGGATCGTACATAAGACCAATGGCTGAGCCAGAAGTGTGGGCGAAAAAGGGGGTGTGGGGGAACAGGACCGATCGGCGAGGCTTTTCGACCAGCGCGTTGCTAGAATAGTCTCTAGCGACATTTTGCCAGTATGAGCCCGCGTATTTTTTGAGGACACTCCAAACCCCATGCCATTTTTCTTTGACCCCTATTACATGGTGGCGATTGCCCCGGCCCTATTCTTGGCGATGTGGGCGCAGTGGCGGGTGCAGGCATCGTTTGCGGCAGCAGCCAAAGAGCCTGCGCCACTTTCGGGGGCCGCGGCAGCCAGGCACATTTTGGATTCAGCCGGGGCCACTGAGGTGGTGATTGAACCGGTGCCTGGTCAACTCACCGATCACTACGACCCACGCACTAGGATTTTACGGCTCTCGGAGAATGTCTACAGCTCCCGCTCGCTGGCGGCTGTTGGCATTGCCGCACATGAAGCGGGCCATGCATTACAGGATGTGCAGGGCTATTCGTTGATGTCGATTCGCAATGCCGCCGTGGGCGTGGCAAATATAGGCAGCGGCTTCGGTCTGTTCGTCTTTATGGTTGGCCTCGGTATGTCCCTACAGCCAATTGCTTGGTTGGGAATCGCGCTGTTTGCTGCGACGGTCTTTTTTCAGCTTGTGAACTTGCCTGTGGAAATCGACGCTAGCAATCGGGCGAAGGCTCAGCTTGTCAGCCTGGGCATCGTGCCGTTGGCCGACATGCCTGCGGTCAATTCCGTGCTCAACGCGGCGGCATGGACCTACGTTGCCGGCACGCTGCAGAGCGTTTTAACGCTGCTCTATTACGCCAGCTACCTCACCGGCAACAGCGATTCTGATCGCTAAAAGGCTGTGGCTGCGTGCTCGATTTTGAGACGCGTCATCGCGGCCACATTGACAAGGGAATCAACTCGCTCAATGTGAGAAAGCCCACACCATGGGCATGGGTTTAGTGATTGAGCGAGTAGAGGAGAACATTGAGGGCGATCTTCTCGGCGTCCTCCCGACCATAGCCGGTGCATTCCATCGAGTTTTGCTTTTCCAGTGCACAGGACAGATCGTAGGCAGAAAAGATCACCGCCCAGCGATCCCCAATCCGAATCCCTTCGAGCTTGGGCGCGATCTTTCGCTTGCGGGCCGCCAGCGGGCCGTCGCCGCCGGCTGGCTCGCGGAGCGTCACGCTGCGGATGTCGTAGCCGCCATATTCTTTGGCGGTAAAAACAGGGTCTTCAACGGGAATCTCCGTGAGCGTGTGCTTGGGAAGCAGGGCCGCAATTTCCGTCCGAAACGCGGCGGTAAAAGCGTTGGACGCGCAGACGCTATCGACCAGCAATGTGCCGCCACGCTCCAAAAACTGCCGCAGCGGTTGGCGGCGGGGTTCATCGAAGCTGAAGCCCTGGCGACCATGCATGAAGACGAGGTGGTAATTGAAAAGGGATGGATCGGAGGGATCAATTTGACTCGGCGAGTCGTCGACGCGAACACCCAACTCTCTGGCCGCTGCGCGGAGAATGTTGGCCAGTGCCGCTGGCGCCGCATCGCACATGCCGGCATGCCGGAGCTTGGCAACTGAAATTTTTCCGCGTTCAACTCGCTCGACTTTTGCATCAGGGCCGCGGTCGAGCGCGAAGAGCTCGTCCTTGCGTTTGAGCTCTCGATTGGTGGCATAGGCCAGCACATTTGTGCCGATAGCAAGCGCCGCATCGATCTCGCGGCGAACTCCTGCGGGCAACGTCCGGCTGGCGGCACCGCCGATCTCCCACAAGCAGGAGAGACTTGGCATTGCGGAGGCTGCCTTGTCGGAGTCGGCTGGCGGGGCGTAGATCAAGCAGGTGCGGCACCCGTAGTCGATCCCCATCAGTGGTCGGTGCAATTCCGGCGGCACGATTTCCTCGGCATTCCAAGCGGGATGTTCCGGCGGAAGGAGGCGGAGTCGGTATTCCGGCTCTGGGAATATCTCAGTAATCAGTTGCCGCAAACGAAGATCGAAGTCACCGCTCGACGGGCAGCAGGCCTCCGCGAAGATGAAGCCACCTTCGTCGATGTAGCGACGCAAACGCTGGCCGGGATTGGCTCCGAGATCAAAGGCATTCTTGCCAGAGATCCAAAGCACAGGAGCCTGCAGAAAGTCGTCGATGGCGGCACTGGGCGTGTCGAGCACATGCCAGGAAAGTCCGGCTGGATAATCTTTTCGCCAGCGAGCCTCGACGTGTTCGACCAAGTGCGCAATGTCGTGGCCGTGGCGATTCCAGTCGGTGCCGGGATCGTGGCGGCTTTTGGCCACGATTACAGGCCGACGGCCCTTGGCCAGAAACAAAAGGGCAAAACTTGTCGCCACCACTGGATCTTCGATGCGTCCGCCGCGAAAGGCACCCGTGAGGCCGTCTTGGGAGTTGACGAACATCTTCGCCCCCTCCAGATACCAATCGGAATCGCCGATGAATCGTCGGGCGGTAAAACGCCCGACGCGTTCCAAGCCATACAGATAATAGTAAAGCCAGGTCTGGCCGCCGCTGCCGGGATTTTCCACGACTGAAAAACGCTTGCCAAGCCAGTCGAGGCCGCGTTCCAGAACCCGCGGGGATGCTCCGCCGCCGCAGCAGGAAACTGTGTCGCGAGCAGCCCTTGCATCGGGAGTGCCGATGTGTTGGGAGGTAATCCAGATGCTAGCGATGCCGGCGCATGTCATGCTACCGGAGCCACCGTTGTTGCCCATCGTGTAGCCCCATGAACCGTCGCCGTTGGCACAGGAAACCCAGTATTGCTGGGCCTTCATCCAGACATCGCCCCGCACTGGCACGCCGGCGACATCAGCCTCATGGAGAGCAAGCAAAGCAAACTGCGAGTTGGAATTATCACCCGTGCCGCGGTTTCCTCCGTAGGACCACGAGCCTGTGGCCGGTCCCTGTGCGA
>QWQJ01000141.1 GCA_003670865.1 Planctomycetota bacterium
CTCTCAAAAAATGCGACGGAGGGAATCGGTTCTCCAGCCACCATCCTGCCTTTCACAATCTTGTTTGTCGGCGGCCAAATTCTACCGATTGGTTTGATGGTGTGTGGACTCATGAACGACTTTCAGGACTGGCCAACATGGACGATCGCCATTGTTGGCCTCGCTGTTGTGGGCACTTATTTGCCCCGAATTCTTGCCGCTCGAAGATTTGGTCAAAGTCTCTTGAGTGCTCTTGCCCATCCGCTGGGGATTGCCATTTTTCTGTGCATCCAGTGGTGGAGCCTCGTACGTCGCTGGCTCGGTTTAGCGACGCACTGGAAGGGTCGGGCTCTTGTGCCCCAGTGAAAGAACCTTTTTGCTGACAAGCGAACCCGTGGCCGGGAGCGAACTGGGCTGCCGATGGATCTGAGTTGGATGGCTGCCGGAAAAATCAGGCGACTCTCGCTCTAGCGTTTTTCAAGCTTGAAAATGAGTCCATCGATAACAGCGTCGGCCTTCAGCTTGATTCGGCGGGCGTCGGTCATCGGATCTTCCGGGGGAAGTCGCTTCGTCATTGCTACGATGCTCTGTGCGGAGCGGGCCGTGGCGGCTTCAAGCATCTTTTGTATCGCCTCGTTTATCGGGCTAGCTGCGGCTCGCTTTTCACCGAGCGCATCGGTCTTGAGAAAATGGTCCACCGACTCCGCACCGATGCGAATGTGCCACTCATCCGGCATTGCAAAATAGATGGCGAATGCCCCGCGTTGAGCCACATTGAGGCGGGCGGCCTCTTTGGCAAGCCACGCATCGAGTTTGTCACCATCGGCCTCAGTGGGTGGCTTTGCATAGACACGCGCTGCGAGCTTGATTCCGCTGAATCGCTCAAAGTTCACGAGCTTGTAGTTAAAGTTTTTTGCCCGGTCCCATTCGGTCGGCAGAATCTGGTCTGGATCGTCGAAGGGAGCATTGGGACCAGGCTCTCGCGGCCCGGCATAGCCTCTCGCGCGGGCAACGAGGGCATTGAAGCTGGCCTCGTCCGCAAGGAAAGCCCGCGCGGCCACCCCGATTCGCAAAATTTTTACTCGCATGGAGTCCCCCTGCTGGATTTTCGGCAGCACGTCCAAACCCCGGACCACGCGGCCGAAAACAGTGTGCTGGTAATTGAGCCGGTGCTGCGGGCTCAACATCAGACAAAACTGCGATCCGTTGGTATCGGGGCCGTCGTTACCCATTTGCAGGGTTCCCACGCCATCGTGACGAAGCCCCGGCACGATCTCATCGGGAAACACATACCCCGCGTCTCCGTTCCCCGTTCCGGTCGGGTCGCCACCTTGCACAACCAAGCCAGGCACCACGCGGCACCATATCAACCCATCATAAAAGGGCCGGCGAGGCTTGGGCCCAAGTGTGCCTTCGGCTAAGGAGACATGGTTGGCCACGGTCATTGGCACCTTGTCATAAAATAGTTCGCAGACCACTACTCCGCGCTCTGTCGTGATCTCACTGTACAGACCATCCGGCAGAATCTCCCCGCTTTCCGCTTGTGGTTGCAGTGCCTCACCAGATTTTGGAACACGAAACTCGTTGATGAGGATGTCGCCAGCACAGTTCTCGTCAAAAACAAAGTGTGACGAGGGCGCGGAGGTCTGAGCACACGCCAATGAGCAATAACTCACCGCCAGAGCGATGAAACCCAAGGCGAGAAACATGAATCTTTTCACACGCATTCTCCACATCGATTCGTCGCATCGCCCACAGAAGAACTCGGACAACTTTCCCAGGTCAAGCGAGGGCTGCATCCGGTGACTTTCTCTGCTCGCGAATAGTAACCCGCTTGGCGAGCTCTTCTCAAGAGGGCTCGAGACAATTACCGGTGCCGAAAACACCAGTGATCTCGAACCTCATCGTTCCATTTCCCGCTGACTCATGATGCCCCATACGCCCCGCACCCAGTCGCTCTATGATCCAAAGCCAAAAGGATCGGGATTTATTGCGACAAAACGCTAAGGTTCAGGCCGGGCAAGGCTAGGCCGCCTGCTGCAGCCGAAAAATAATCCCCAGCCCCTTTCATCCTTCTGGCAACACCTGCCACACTGCATGAGTTATGAAAACGCTCGACCTCGCACCAGCAACGCTCGCTCGTGACTTTCTTGCCGCACTCGCAGACAGTCTTCTGGCTGATGGATTTTGGTCGGCGCCCTTTGCCATCGGTGTTTCAGGAGGTGCCGACAGCGTAGCTCTCTTGCTGGGCGTGTGCGAAATAAGCCGCCGTCAGACTCGAGGTCATAAATTGTTTGTCGTGCACGCTGAGCACGATATGCGGGAGAATGCAGGCGTGGACCGTAAGTTTGTCGCAGCGCTCGCTGACCGAATGGGCCTCCCGTTTCTCTGGCGCAAACTGCCCCTTTGTGATGCCGCCGCCACTCGTAGTCAAGGCCTTGAAGGGCGGGCAAGGCAACTTCGCTATGCTTTTTTTGCCGACGCAGCCCGCGATACTGGTGGACGACACGTCGCCGTCGCACACACCGCCGACGATCAGTCCGAAACGATCTTGCATCGCGCCTTACGAGGCACCGGCTTGGCGGGCTTGGGCGGTATGCCAAAGACACGAAAACTCTGCACAGGCGTGGCACTGGTGCGACCGCTGCTCAATGTTTCCCGAGCAACTGTCCGTGGCTATCTTGCTGCTCGAGATCAGCAATGGTGCGAAGACCAGACCAATCAAGACACACACTACGCTCGCAATTTCCTTCGTCACGAGATTCTACCCCGCTGCGAGGCTGGCCCTTACCCTGCTGCCACTCGGTCGCTGGAGCGACTCGGACAACAGGCATCGGTTGTGGCCGCCGCAATCCGCAGCGCTGCTGAGCACTTGCTTCAAGTCTACGCCAGCCGTCAGGCTGATGGTTCAGTTGTCCTGCGCACGGATTGCCTTGCCTCCCTCGACCCGCATCTTATTGCTGAAATCTTTGTGGCCCTCTGGCAACGCGAAGATTGGCCCCAGCGTGACATGACGGCACGGCACTATGCTTCGCTTGCGGCCATGGCATTGGCGTCAGCTCACGACTCGCCGCGATTGTGTCCAGTTACGCCACAGGGAAAGTCCAGCGACTTTCCCTGTGGCGTGCAGGCGATCATGAACGGCAATTCTATGATGGCGCTCACTCGCCATCAGTAGAAGAGGCCCGTAACGTCCGTGTTTCTCTGGCCGACTCTAGTGGTGCATGCCACGGGCCTGATAGCCGCCCCGCATGCGAAACCAGACCAGCAACAAAGCGTAGCAAGCAAACATCGCTGCCGGCACGAGGGCCGTTAGCTTTAAGGCTTGGCGACCACCGAAAAGACCGGCTGCCTCAATCAACGGCTTATCATCAGCCGCAGACTTGCTGGCCGTTTCGGTCCACCAGTCGACGAGTGCTTTTTGGGATTCAATCGCCTCTGGCTTTGCCTTGTCTTTTTCTAATAAGGCGAGCGCCCGTTGGGCTTCCTTGCCATCGTCTTCCAGCACACCGACCTTGGAACCATCCAGTCCGACAGTCTTGAGCCAGAGAAATTCATTCTCCTTAGGGGCTTTGTATTGTTCAAAAACAGCAGGGTTGGCTTTTCGTAGACTGTCTGACGCATTTTGGTCTTGCAGAAAACCAATGCCCGGGCCGCCAAGCAAACCGGCAGCCAACATGCCGACACCACCGGTGGCACCAATTGTAATGGCGCCCCCCTTAGGAAACTGTTCGCTGACAACTGCCAGCATCGTCGGCCAGAGAAATGTCTTGCCGATGCCATACACGGTCGCCGCCACAATGCACATGACCACTCCTTCGGCATTGCCCAGCAGAGTCAGACCAATAGCCCCAAAGATCGCCGACACAGCCAGCAGGCCCAGCGGCGATATCTTCTCCACAATCGGCCCGGCAAAAAATCGCAAGATAAACATCAAACCCGAGGTATACACAAATAATAGAAGCCCGTTCGCGGGGCTGTTCATGATCGTGCCCGTAATCTTTGAGATCCACGAGTCGGTACCCAGTTCAACATAGCCGACCATCGCGTGAACGATGAGTAAGGCTGCCAACAGAACGTGCCCAAACCGAAAGCCGGTCGTCATGCCAAAGGTCAGTAGCAATCCAGCAGCAATGCCACCGGCCAGCAGTGGCGAGCAACCCAGATCGCTCTTAAAAAAGAGAGCGAGTAAGCCGCAGATCACAGCGGCCCCTACCAACCCGAGTTCTCCCAGCATATCCCGATACGAAACACCTGATGTGCTGGCCTCCGACTTTGGAAACCGCTGTCCGATCATCATCAGACCGTAGAGAACCACAGGCAGAAGAAAGAGTGATATTTGAATCTGCCAAGCGATCGGCTTGACGGCTGCACTCCCAGCCATAAAAAAGCTGGCGAGTCCGCCGATGATCAAGCCCCCCGGCCAACCGGCGTGGAGAATATTGAGGTAATGAGTTTTATTTTTTGGAAAAAGCGTTGCCACAAGTGGATTGACAACCGCTTCGGCGATGCCGTTGCCAATGGCAAAGAGAAACATCCCCCAGAAAAGACACTGAAACGCCAGCGGCTTTCCACCTGCCGCGTATGCCGCTCCTGTGGCAAGGGTTAAAGCTGCCGAGACAAGGTGCATCACAAACGCAGCAAACATTAGCGGTCCAAAACCGATTCGATCGGCAATCAAGCTGGAGAGCAGGATAATGATGCCAAAGCCCGTCAAGCCGCCGCCGGTGATTGTGCCGAGTTCTGTTTGCGTGAAACCGTACTGCTCCGCCCACTGACCAAGAATGCCGGCCCGGATCGAGAAACCAACACCGGCCGCAAGAATTGCCATGAAACCCGCCCATAACAGGCGCTGAGAGTTAGCGGCTATTGTCGGCGAACTGGCTGGAGGCGTCGGTTTCATAAGTTCTCATTTTTTTCTAGAGGGGAACACAGACTTCGGGCTGGGAGGTCGCAACTATAGCAAAGGCAGGAGGTTTACAGAAATGGCATATTTTGGGCCCGCAAAGATGAAGCGGGGTGCCTTGACCCTGTCTCATTCGTCGGCATAGTGTCTGCCGCCATCACGACCCTCTTTGAAACTCCTGCTCCCCACTGATGCCTTGAACACGCTCTCCAACACACTCTGGATGCTTGTGCGCTGGTCTGTGCCTGTCACAGTGGCTGGCGTGATAGCGGCTGTTGCTATCGGTTCTAGTCGTATCGGCGAACAGGTGCGTAGCCGGATTGAATCGCGATTGTCGCAAGAATTTCCCTCGCTTGTCGTGCAGGTACAGGGGGCGAGTCTTGTCGAAGGAGAGGGGATCGTTGTTCGCGGTGTATCACTCACCGACCCCGGCATGCCGCAGCAGTGGCGACAGATTCTCTGGATCGATGAGGTTCGACTGGCGTGCACCACGAGCTTGAGCGAGCTTGCCTCTGGCACCCCTCGCATCACATCTGTGCGACTACGGCGACCGGTGGTGCATGCAGTGCGTCATGCCGATGGCGAGTGGAATGTGAGAAAACTTTTACGAAAGCGACCAACAGTTGCAATCGTGCCACTGACAGTCGAGGACGCAACACTGTTAGTCGACGATACGATCCTGCGGACGCGCACGACCCTGCGGCAAGTGGGCGTCGATGTACAACCTGCCGCTGCCGAGCAGGCAGGATCACCATGCGCACTGGTGCGAGGGGTTGTGGCCGGAGATCTCTTTGAAAAGGTAAGCTTCCAAGGGCGTGTTTCGCCTACTGCGGGCACGTTTGACCTGAGTGGGCGAGTTGATTCGCTCGATATCTCGCCGCAGTTGATCGCAATGCTGCCTGTCAGTGGCATCGCCGCTCGTCGAGACGAACAACTCGATTCCATTGCTGGACTAAGAGGCCGCATCAATCTTGATTGGCAGTGGACAGGAGATTTGGCTGCATTAGGAGATGCCACTTTTGCCGTTGCAGGGCGGCTAGAATCGGGACGCTTTGAACACAAATTAATTCCATTTGCGATGAGCGACGTCTCGGCAGCATTTAAGGCTGATCGGTCCGGACTGCAGTTTGAAAACCTTGAAGCGCACGCTGGTTCAACGCTTTTGCGTGGTTCCGGCCGACTCAACGGATGGTCGCTTGAGTCAGATTATGATTTGCTCGTCGAGGCTGAATGTCTGATTGTTGGCCGCCATTGGGAAGGGTTTCTGCCCCCCGACTTTGCCTCCCACTGGCGCAAACTATTGCCTGCCGGCGAGGTCGACCTGCGATCGCAACTTGTCCGCCGAAATGGGGTCATTGATCCAAAAGTCTCGATACGGTGCCGAAATGTTTCGCTCACGCACTACCGCTTTCCCTATCGACTTGATCGGACTGTTGGAACGGTCGTTCTCGATGGCCGCGCTTTAGCGATCCACCTGACCGGACAGGCCGGCAGCCATGCGGTTCAGGTGGAGGGGGCGTTCCGCATGGAACCCAAAGGCATGGCAGGCTCCGTTGAGGTCCGAGGCGACGGCATGCGCATCGATGACGGGCTACTAGCGGCGATGCCGACCCGCAGCGCTGACATTCTGCGAACACTCCACGCCGCTGGAACGTTTGACTTTGTTTTTCGTCACGAGCGATCCCCAGAGATGCCCACAGGCCACGCCAACTCTTTAGGGATTCGCTTGACCAAGTGCAATGTATCGTACGCAGGCTTCCCTTACCCGCTTTCGAATGTATCGGGAAACATTCGCATGGATCGGGGCCACTGGATCATCAAAGATGTCTGCGGATCAAATGACACCGGAATTGTGAGTTGTTGCGGATCACTCGTACCACACGGGGAAAATGACGGTGAATTAACGCTCCTGCTCACAGGAACGCGAGTGGTTTTGGACCGCGAGTTACGAGACGCTTTGCCGCGCGGCGTGCAGCGTATCTGGGATGATCTCGACCCAAGAGGCAGCGCAGACTTCGCCGCAACCGTTCGGCATCAGGTGAAAGCCAGACAGACCGGAGTGGAGATTGAAGCAACACCTCACGCCGAGACCGTTTCGATTGAGCCAGCGTGGTTCCCCTACCGGCTGGAACGACTGGGAGGCCGACTTGTTTGGAAAAATGGCCTTTTGCGCTTTGAAGGGGTCCGCGGCGTCCATGCACGAACAACCGTCTCCGCCGAGGGCACTGGCCGATTTTCTGCCGACGGTGGCTGGCATATCTCGTTCAAGCAACTTTCCGCGGATCGCTTTCGCGCAGACCACGATGTCACCCAAGCACTCCCCGAAGGACTCCAGCAAGCCATTGCCACGGTCCGGCCAAAAGGCTTGCTTTCTCTCTCTGGATCACTCGATATCTATTCGACGACTGCTGCTGAACCGGCAACTGATGGGCATCTCAATCCAAGCGTGCCGGGGCCGCCCGCGGCGGCCTGGGATATGCAACTGGACATGGAACAGGGGTCCCTCGATGTCGGAATTGCGTTGGAGCATGTGCATGGTGGCATGCGTTTAAAAGGTCAAAGTGATGGACGCCTGTGGAACGCATCTGGCGAAGTTGCAATCGATAGTGCCATGTGGCGAGGCTTACAGATAACAGCTGTGCAAGGCCCGCTCACAATGGACTCGGGGGGCGTACGATTTGGCATGGCGGCAAATCCTGATGGCGATTCAAGCCAGTCGCACAGGCTTCTCGCGCGAGTCGCCGGCGGAACCATTTCCATCGACGGCACTTCAGCAGCAGGGGATGGGGGTACCTTTGCCATGGCAGCGACACTTGCTGACGCAAACCTCGAACGGCTTGCGTTCGATTCAAGTGTATCTTCGAGTGGCGTCTCAATGGACACTCAGCACAACTACCGTGGGCGTGTTTTTGGGGCCGTCGAGGTGAGCGGATCGCGAAGTGGAACTCATTCGCTCGTGGGACGTGGGCAGGTGCGTCTCCGAGATGCAGATATCTATGAATTACCCGTCATTGTGGCTCTGCTCAAGATGCTGCGGATTAAAGCACCTGATCGCAAAGCATTTAGCTCCAGTCTTGTCGACTTTCGCATCGAAGGTCCGCATGCTTATCTCGACAACATAGAACTCGCTGGAGATGCCATTAGTCTTGTGGGAAATGGCGAAGTCGATTTCGATTCAAATGTGCACATGACATTTCGTTCGATCATGGGCGACTCGGAGACACAACTGCCGGTGATGAAACGCGTTTTGGGAGGTGCCAGCGGGCAGTTTATGCTGATTCATGTAGATGGTACGATTTCGAATCCCGAAATGACCAGCGAGGCATTTCCGACGCTCTCAGCCGCGCTGCAAAATCTCCAGTCGCAACGCCGAAACCCCGATGGGCTGCGAAGTGCTGCGGCCCTACGGCGAGATGCCCAAGGCGAGCGACTGCGATGAACGATACACTTGGTCAGAGCGATGTGAAAACGTCCTTCCAGCCCCCAAATCCACACATGCCACATCAACTGCCCATACACTTTTCCAAGATGCACGGGGCCGGCAACGACTACGTCTAC
>QWQJ01000061.1 GCA_003670865.1 Planctomycetota bacterium
AAGCATTACATCAGGTGTTTTTGTTGCTGCAGGTTATGTAGATGCTGATGCGATAGCAGATATTATTGCAGGGACCGGCTTTGGCACTCCTACCCAGGTTGCAGCTTTCTTTTCAACGGGAGCTAACCCAACCGCAATACCTTTTGTTCCTAACTTCGTAGGTGGCGCAAGGGTGGGTGTTGTTATGAATTCTTCTGGTAAGCAGGTTTTTGCAGCAGCAGCAGGGCCCGGTGGCGCTGCCCAAGTTAACATTTTCAATAATTCCTTGGATACCACCAATGCCTTTATTGCAATTGATTCCCTGTTTAGTGGTGGTTTGTTCTTAAATACTTCGATTTATGCCGCTCGTCCTTCACTACCAAATCGGTAATAGGAAGAGCGAAATGATATTGATTAAGAAACTTTAATCAAAGTTTGATTTATGTTAAATAAAAAGAGACTGCATAACATTGCGGTCTCTTTATTTAGGCCTAAGTTTAATCAAATCTGCCTAAAATTAAGGCAATTTATAGCAACATTAATCCACTTACCTTTTATTTTATCTTTCTTGTTAACCTGCGAAGACTTTTCTTATTGCAGCATTCGGGAATAATATTCCGTTTATTCGGTGTTATAGATCGGGTTTCGATTTTCACCCGAATAAATTCTCTAGGGAAGATAATCCGCATAGTCGAATTAATCACTAAGGCATGGACTGTCAGGAGACAGGTCAGGAATTTCGTATGGAACGAAATCCTGGCAGCCTAATGGATGATCAGGAGATCTTAAGATGTCTTTCCTTAGTAAACTTGGCTTGCGTAATTGGTTTAAGAAAACTAAACAACCTGCTGCAACTAGAACGCATCTTAATAAACCATTATCCATTGAATCTCTTGAAACAAGAATTACTCCAGCAATTACTACCGTTCAAGGTCATGGTGGAACAGGATCGATTCTATATATAACTCAAACAGATGCATCAGATATTTTAGATATTTCCTTAACTGGCACTACATTAAAAATTTCAGGTGCTGGAGTTACAGGTACAGCTTTTGGTGTTACGGCTGCTGGTAATTCTTATACTTTAGATTTTTCTAAAAATACTGCAAAAACCTTTGCTGGCATATGGGTGGATCAGTTGCTTTCTGTTGACACTTTAAATGTAAGTGGTTTAGATTTTGGCAATTCAAATCCTCTTTCTACAAAATTAGCACCGTTTATAACAAATAATAATATTTCGATAGAATTTTATGGTAATAGTAAATTTGGTGATCTAAATAATAGCCAAGGTATCAATTTACTTACATTTAATGAAAATGGTTCTAAGGTTTCGACAGTTAGTTCTAAGAATGATAATATTGTTTACCAGCAATATAATGAGATTACAAACTTATCGAATCCGCAATATTCTATTGCAAATACCCCTAACTCTTCTTTGCCAATACTCAATCAATATAGTAGGCAGACTGGAAATTATTTCAACATTTTTAACTATGATCAAGATAACAATATTGCTAGGCCAATTACTGTTTCTGGTAAAATTGCCTTCCAAGCAACAAGTGCTTCTGGTTCTGCTTCCATTAATTTTGATACCGAAATAGTTTTAGCAGATGATTTGTTATTAGGATACAATGGCAGCGGTAAAATTGATATTAATTCTAATGCTGGTTTAACTAGCTTTTCCGCTCCGAATATTCCAATTGACCTAACAACTTCCTTTAGTTCGCCCAGCGGTTTTAATTTATATATAGCAACTTCTGGTAATGTAAGTTTAAATGGAATATCATTAGGGATTGATGATGTTAATAAAATACGATTTCCTGCTGGCGATTTAAATATTTATGATACTGGTAGTTTTACTGCAAGCAGAGATGCCAACAGTACAGATGTAGAAGTAAATACTATAGTATTTAATGGTAGCGCAGATGCTAACGCCCAAGCTAACTTTAAGCAAAATGTTGATGTTATTGGTGACTTTTCCATTTACAATTATGGAAGTAGTAATGGCAATGTTAGCAACATAACAATTGGTACCAATGCATTTAATAATGTTTCACCCCCTTCTACTCCTTACACCTTAATTATTGGTGGCTCATTAACCGTAGAACCTAATGTTGTCCCAACCCAAGGGGCTTTTGCATTTAATTCTTACCCTATAACTAATGGTATCTATAATTTAAATATTTATTCAGATTCAACAACTATTTCTAAAGATGCTACTTTAAAAAACACAGGTGATTTCAGCGTTGGCGCACCAGGTAGAACTAACACCTCCTCGATCAACGCTAAATTTTCTGTTGTGGGATTTATTGATGGTCGAAAATCTGCGAGATTTGATAAGGGCTCCCAAACTACAAAAATATTTGCTGATGTTACTGCAGGATCTTATATCAAATTTAATGGCGATTTATCAACCGAAGCTGCTACTGCTTCTCCTTTTGGTAAAATATTTACCATTAATGCAGCAAACGGCAATTTAGAAATCAAAAATCTTATCACGCTTAATTCCATCCCTCTCGATTCAACTATAGGTTCCGATTTGATCTTATCCGCAGGAACTGATGATGGTACTGGTAACATTCCTGATGGTGCTACATTTGGGCAAAAAAATAATGTGATAATTGGTGGTGTAACTGGACAAAACCGCACACTTACTATTGCGCAAACTGCTGGATTTTTATCAACCGGTGAAGTAACTGTTTCAAATATAATATTAAATAGTAATGGTTTAAAAGCAAATAAAGGGGCAGGGTTTTACAATTTTCAGAAAAACATCGGTACCGATTTGTTGGGTGTCAATCTTACTGCTAATAAAGGCTTTTATAATATAGAAATGCAAGGCGATAATAATTATTTTGCAGGAACAACCCTTTTTAATAATTTTGGTGATGTAATTTTAGGTGTTAGATCTTCTTCTGTTTTTAATTTCGAATCGGGTGCCATATTTAATGCCGATAAAGTTAATCAGCAGATTTTTGCTCCTGTTGTTCGTGGCCTTGGTACTGTACAGGGGAAAAGTGGAAAAATTACCCTGAATGGTGCAACTTTACAGCCTGGATTTATAAGTAATGATCCTAATCTTCCAGGTAATTATTATGGAATATTAACATTCGTTCTGCCTTTAGAATTAAAAGAAACATATCCTTCTGCTCAACCCGATGATGTAAAAGGTACTTATTATGTAAGTTTTAGTGGTAGTGTTCCTGGTATTAATCAAAATCAAATTGTCACCTCTAATTTAAGTTTAGATGGTGAATACATTCTTTATCCTGTATTTAGAAATCTTAATATTCCAATCAATACTACTTTGAAAATTGTGAATCAAACTTCCGGGCTTGCAATTTTTGGTAAATTTTCAGGGTTAACTGATCCAGCAAATAATATTTATTCTACTCTTACGGAAGGCAGTACTTTTTATGCCTCTGGGGCAAAGTATACCATAACTTATCAAGGTGGAGACGGTAACGATGTTGTCATTACATATAAAGGTATTGCTGCGGATGGTCCAGAAACCATTGTTTTTGTTGATCAAAATAATGTGCTTAATGTCATTGGCAAGGATGGCAGCAGTGATGTGACTCTTCAAAATTCTTTACCTACATCGGGTGATCTTCAATTGGGTATTAGTGATACTACTTTTGGTCTTACTGGTTTCGCCTATGGTAGCAAGGTTATTAACAACTCCATCAATATTTCCGTTGGGTCATCTAACACTATCCGTGGAGGTGAATTTTTAGGAATTAAAGTTGAGCAAAATGGTGGTAATGATATTCTTAATTTGGTTAATTTGTCTTTCCTAATATATCAAAAAGTAGACACATCAAGGGTAGCTCTACTAACAGACGATAAAGTATTATATACCACCGAATCATATAATCCAAATATTGAAAATGTAAGCTTTTCCTTTAATGGCGGGCCTTCTGCTTATCCTAGCAAAGATATTGATGTTCTCAACCTTGTTGGTACTAATAGAAATATTTCAACAGGAGTTAATGACACGTCTACGGTTACCGTTCAAGGGTATGATATTATTCGTTTTGATAACTCCACGATACAAGCAAAGGATTTGTATACTGGTGTTTTAGCTGTTGCAGGTAGTCTTTATTCTTCAAATCAAGGTGTTAACGCATTAAAAATTGTTGGTACTGTTTCCATGGACAAAGGAAATCTTTCTTTTGGCACCATTAATCAAAGTGATTTTCAATCCGATAATCAAAATTCTGATTCAAAAGTGGGTTTTGTTGAACAACTAGTGCCATTTACACCAGGTGTTGTCACTTTCACGGGTGATATTTTCTTGGGCGATGGCGTAGAGGTTACTTTTGGTAATGGTCTTTCTTCAACTAATTTTCAGTTTCAAAGTATTTACGGTACCCCAGGCGGTAATGCAAGCAATATTACTTTTAATACCCTTGCAAATAATCAAGTTTATAATGGTCTTAATCAAAATTTTAATGATATTAATCAAACCCTTCTGGTTTCCAATATTTTTGGCGGAAATATTATAGTTACTGGTTCTTTAAGTTCTGATATTGGGGTGATTAAATTTCAAAATGCTGGGAATTCATTATTTAATGGCACTGTTAATGCTAAAAATATCAATGTAGTAAAATCTGATGGAAATATTGTTTTTAATAGCCAGGTGGGTAAAGTTGACGAACGCACCACCATTTCTATTACCGAAATTTCGGACGGATTCGGTATCACTTTTAATCATAATCTTTATGCTGCCAAGATTTCAGGGACGGCAAAATCTTATGGGGTTTATTTCTTAGGTTCTGTTACTGATGTAACCAGTGATACCAGTTTATCGAACTCGGGCACCATTGTACTTGGTGATTCCAACGATAGCCTTAGTTTTAAGGGTGGAATTACAATT
Organism: Planctomycetota bacterium; assembly: GCA_003670865.1. Classification (GTDB taxonomy): domain Bacteria; phylum Planctomycetota; class Planctomycetia; order Pirellulales; family UBA1268; genus BAIKAL-G1-2R. Next base: position 4,859 of record QWQJ01000061.1, read on the forward strand.
GCAGGTAATAGCGAGGTGTTTTTATATGGTTCCCTAGTTACTCAAGATTTCACCATCAATTTAACATCAAAGCAAGTTACCTTGACGGGTGATTCAAGTATTAAAAGTAATTCAGGTTCTAATGCATCTTCTTCCGTAATTCAATTAAGTGATGTTTTTACTAACGGTTTTACACTTACGCTTGATTCTGGAAATTTACAAGGATCTACCATTACCATTGATTCTTTACAGGGCGCCAACGGTAAATTGATCGTTAATTCCTCCGGCGGCGTTGAAATCAAAAAGGTGGGTAATTTCCCCCCACCCACAAGGTTAGATCTTTCTCCAGAGATTTTTGGCAGTGTCCGCATCATTGATTCCATTGGTGATGTTAAATTTTCAGGCCCTGTTTTGGTAAATGAAATTGTTACCACCAAAAAAAGGTATAATATTTTATTCAATGCAACTGATAAAGGTACGGCCACTGATTATTCCTTTCAAACATTTGTAAATAATAGTCCCGTTTATCGTTGGTTTTATTTTATAACTGATTCCAGTCCTACTGTTTTTCAAAATCAAGGTGATGTCACTTTTGGTGTACACGGGTCTAATCCCCAGAATGACATGGATTTATTTATATTTAATGGCGGGGTTTCTACATCTACAATTACCGGTGTGACTAATCTTGCTTCTAGATTGTATTCTGTAAATACAGATATCAATCTTGGTAGTACGGTTATGACCGAATCTTCTTTCATTAATACCTATTTTAGTTCCCAGGTATTTAATGATCTTTCTGGTCCTACCTTCCTTAATCCTCAAATTTCTCAAAGTGAGTTTATCAATTATGCTAGTGGTACTTCTACAGTTAATGGTGTACCCCAATTCAATGAAAATGAAATCATTAATGCGAATATTCTTAAGTCTTTTGGTTTTAAATCAAACCAATTAACTACCATTGGAGCCTTGACCCCACCGGTACAAGCTTTCCCTCAACCATATGGGAATCTGCCAAATCAAACTGGTAATATTTCTATTACTACCATTACCAATGATGCCTATTATTTGCATCTTAATGCTGGTGGTTTAGGAATTTACGGAACCACTGTGGGTGGGAATGTTAAGATTGATACCTATACAGGTGGTGCTTCTGCTGATCAGTTAGGGTTTTATCGTGGTAGCAATTTTTCTGTTACCAATACCTTGGTAGCCAATAACTTTTATGTTGGCACTATTGCAAATACTTATTCATCTTTAAGTAATGTTGCGAACATTGATTTGTCTGGTCTCGGGATTAGTTCCCCATCACTTCCTGCCGAAATTGATTTAACAGGGTCCGTGACAATTCAGTCTAATTTCACTATTAAGAATAATTTCTTAGTAACGCCTGATGTGAATAATCTTTTAATTATGGGCAGTAACAATCAATGGAATGCTAATAATACCATTTCTAATAGTGGTATTTTACAATTGGGTAATAGTGCAAGTTCTGTTTTTAAGATTGAAAATAATCTTAATGTTCAAGGGCCATCTATCAGGCGTATTGGTGGCAATTTTAATGCTTTTACTACTAAGATTTTAGATTTTGGCCCAGGCCCAATCACCTTGATTGCAGATACAGTTCTTACTACCGATGGTATTGGTAAAACAACTTTAGGGCAGGTTACCAATAATCAGTTTAATTTAATTATTAATGGTACAGCGGAACTTCAAAGGTATGCTGATGATTCTCTCCTTGCCCCTTATCCTTCATTAACTTCTCCTTCTTCTTATATTCCTACAAATAATTTTGTAGGTGCAGGTGTTGGTGGCACCCAAAATAAAGGTAATGTTACTTTTAACGGAACCGTTATAGTGCAACAGAATAATTTGTTTAAATTAAATGCTCCTGTAGTTTTCAATAATACATCTACTTTAGGTGGGTTCAGTAGTGCAACAGGCAATGGTATAGCTGCCATTGGGTTTACCAGATTGCCCGAGGTAGTTGTTTCTGGGGGTGGCGGCAGCGGAGCTGTTGCTAATGCTGTCCTTGGAATTTCAATCAATGGTTTTACTGGTACTGTCAATGGCTCCAAGTTGACTTTTTTGCCCGGAAGCGTAAGTGCTACTAGCCAATACGGTACTATAACTGATACGACCGCTGGGCCTGTTCCAGTAAGTATTCAGCAACCTGTTGTTCAGTATTTGCAAAATCCATTAACTAAACAACCTACTGCTCCTAATCTAGTTTTTCTTGCCAGTTCTTCTTTCACTGCTGCTACTGGTACTATTACCGTAGTGAATGGGTTTATTGATACCTTAACTTTAGATAATTCTGGATTAAATGGTGCAGGCTATACTGATCTAACGAATCTATATTTTTTAGTTAATGGTACTTATGTTTCTGTTGGTAACCCTGTTGTTGGGGGCCTTGTCGAGATCGATCTTCAATATCCAGGCGCAGGATATACTTCTGCACCTACAGTTTCCGTTCTTAATACTACCTCCGGAACTGTAGCTAATGGTAATAGCACGGGTAATGGTTTTTATGGAACTAATGGAGCTGCTCCCTTGTCTGCAATAAATAACGGTGTTACCCCTAACGTTATTGTTAATACAAGCATCTCCCCAGCTACCATTGCCACCGGTAATGTAATTAACCTCCCGCCAACTACCCTCCGTAAGCAGGGCACTGGCTCCGTCTTCCTTAACACCGATAGTTCTGCAAATACCGCTGGCCTGGTTACCACCATCGAGAATGGTAACTTCTTCTTCGAAAATGCTAAGATCAATGCTGCTACCGTTACCAATGTTACAGGTAATGGTCTTTTAGGCGGCACCAAGGGTACCCTCGGCGCAGTTAATGTTCTTCCTAGAGGCCAACTGTCCCCTGGTAACTTGACCAACCCAATCGGTGTGCTTAATCTTCAAGGTAACCTGAGTGTCCAAAGTACCTATAAGGTTGATATTCGTTCCGTTGCTTTCAACCTTTTTGATCAGGTCAATGTTACTGGCGCTGTCAGCTTGGCTAAAAATAATGTTAATGGTATCTTGGATGTAGCTTTTACACCCGATGCAAGTGTTGCTATCGGTAATGCTTTTGGTATCATTTCCAACGATGGAACTGAGTCGGTTACTGGTAAATTTAAGACCCCTGCTGGAGTAGTCCTTAACCAAGGGGACACCTTCACAGTTAATATGCCCGATGGCGTAAATGTTGCTACTTTCCAAATCAGCTACACAGGTAATATTGCAGCTAACGGCACCGCTTCCCTTACTGGTGGAAATGATGTGGTGATTCAAATCACTAATATTCAAACTATCAGCTCAACCTTGGCTGCTAAATCCCAAAACCCTAATAAGTTCTTTGCGGTTTCTACTGATTCAGGCGGTGGCCCTATTGTTAAAATCAGCTTTGCTGATGGTTCAGGCTTCTCCTTCTTTGCTTACGATACCAGCTTTACTGGTGGTGTTCGAACCGCAATCGGCGATGTCAACGGCGATGGCAATCCTGATCTTATCACCGCGGCAGGACCAGGCGGTGGACCTCATGTTGTCATCTGGACCATCACCGCTGGCGTTCCTTATGCCACAGTTCAATCAGGTTTC
>QWQJ01000032.1 GCA_003670865.1 Planctomycetota bacterium
CGGGCAGACAACCACATCGATCGGCATGCCAAGATCGCAGACCATGCGCTTCACAACCAGCGTCTGCTGCCAGTCTTTAGCGCCAAAATACGCCACATCGGCAGGCACGGCAAGAATCAGTCGGCAAACAACCGTCGCCACCCCTTCAAAATGACCCGGCCGAACATCCCCTTCGAGGCATCCCGCTGGCCCTCCCACAACCACTCGCGTGGCATCTCCCGGCGGATAGATGGTCGCTGCCTCTGGGGCAAAGACCCAGCGTGCGCCGTGCGTTGAAAGCAGATCGCAATCAGCCTCAAGTCGACGCGGATATCGCTCAAAATCTTCGGTAGGACCAAATTGCGTCGGGTTGACAAAGATCGACACAGCCACGTCGTCGCATTCTGCGGCAGCTCTGGCAATCAGACTCCCATGTCCGGCATGCAGCGCTCCCATCGTTGGCACGAAGCCAATGCGGCGACCGGCCGCGCGAGCCGCAAGCACCGCTTGTCGCATCAATGGCGGAGTGCGAACGATTTCAACCATTACGCCATTGCCTCAACGGCCGCCACTGCGTTGAGGGCAGCTTGTCCGATATCGCTCGAATCGATCATGACAACGGCCTTGGGTCTGAGGCGGGTTTTTTCCGTGGATAGCCGTTGCGAAGATCGTAGCCGACAGACCAGCCTTTCCTGCAGTCGCACCAGAGCGGCTACATCGTGATACGCATCTGGACCGAGATTTAGATCGGCAAAAACATCTGTTTGCAGGCCGGCGTGGCGATTGCGAAAGGCAATCCGCTCCTCGAGGACCGCGGGTGAGGTCACGAGCAAAATCACAACATGAGGGACAACGGTGGCAGCAGCAACACGATCGAAGCTGTTCTCAAACCGGTCGCGTGACGCTCCCGTGAGCGAATCCTGCGATGCCAGCGGCAGCGTCTCGAGCCAGTAGTCGCTGATGGTGCCGTGCGAGTCTTCGGGCCAGTCTTGAGTAGCCAGTGGTTGGGCTTGCGCGACCAAGGCGTTGTGCCACGCCAGTTCTAATTGTGTATGAACTCCAGCGGCATCGGCAGCCGGTGACTTTTTTTCAAGTGCCGGCAGTGGTGCTGGAGCGTGCACCAATCGCCAGAGCGTTGCATCGGCCAGAGCCGTGGCCACCTCTGAGGCACCACTGCCCGGAACGCCCGCCACAGCCAGGTGCAAATGCTGCTGGCAGATATTTTCAAGCAAGTCTCGTAGTGTGCATCCGGCCTGCGGATGCTCGACATCTGGGGCAATCTCTACGCACGGCTCTAAGACAAACCGCCGCGTCGACATGCGGGGATGGGGCAGCGTGAGCGTTTCTGTTTCCAACACCAGATCGTCGTAGAGCAATAAATCGAGATCAATCGTGCGGGGCCCCCAACGCTCGCCCCGCTCTCGATGGAGCGTATTTTCCACAGCGGCGAGCAGTTGCATCACGTCCTGCGGAGGGAGATCGGTCTCAATCAGGCAAGCACCGTTGAGAAACGGTGACTGCTCGATAGGTCCACCGATGGCGAGGGTTTCTCGATAGCGACTTGCGTGATGGAGCGTGACTCCAGGCATGAATCGCAGTAACTCAATGGCTCGATCGAGTTGCTCCCGACGCTGGCCCAGATTTGAGCCACAGCCAATCAGGCAGCGTGCCATGGTCTGTTCCCTGATTTCTGTGGTACCTGTGATTGCCGTCCGCCGCCCCTCGCAAAGGCCGGAAGCCATTTGCCAGAGAAACGGCCTCATTCTATTTTACAGGTCGAACGAATCCAAAAAGCAAATCCAGCATCACAAAAAGATAAAAACAAAGTAAAAAGGGGGGACATCCAGGCCACGACCAAGGTCGTCGACTTTCGCTCCCTCAAGTCGTCGCCCCCAAATATGTTCTCAATTTTTATCGCAATAAGCCAGTCAGAAGTTTCTAAATATTGATCGGACACTGCGACCTGCCAACAGAGTCGGCAGTCAGCACACCCAATCTTTTCTCGAAGGATCAAGCATGAAGACATTCAAAAAACCCAAAACGCTTTTCACCGAAAATGGAAAAACGTTCTGAAACAAATTTCATGAGCGGCATTCTGTAGTCTTGATCCAACTTGTCAAGCGCAGTGTTTCGTTGGAGTCGTTTTAAGGAACCCAATGTGTGCAAAAATCGCTTAGAAATTGCAGCCGATGATGAAAAAGAAAATTTTGCTAGCAGTGCAAGCAGTGTTGAGTGAGCAGTCGCCTAGAACGGGCGACGCAAATGACTGAATTTACGACTCCAGAATCAGAGCCACTGCTCTTTTCAAGCGATCTTATTGAAGGGCTTGACGGCGGTGATGCGGTTGCACTGCAACCCGAAACGGCGACCTACTGGAGCCTCTCCCGCACGCCGCTGGCAAGCCTTGTTTTTACGCTGCCGATGGTGCTTGCCTACGAGGGGGGCGTGCTTCTGCTCGGTCGCGGCACGCCCCGCAATGGCGCCGATGTCTGGCTGCGACAGTTTCTCGATGGCATTGGATTTGGATCTTATTTTTTGCTTCCTGTGCTGACCTTGCTGGGCCTGCTGGCATGGCATCATGTGGAGCACGATCGCTGGCGTTATAGCTCGGCAGTGCTCATTGGAATGGCCGCAGAATGCCTGCTTTGGGCCGTGGCCTTGGTTGGGCTGGCGAGGTTGCAGGAAAGCCTGTGGCCGCTGGAAATAGCGATCGGTAGGGAGGGTCTTTGGGCCCGACTGATTGGTTTTTGCGGGGCGGGGCTTTACGAGGAAGTGTTGTTTCGTTTGCTACTGATTCCAACCGTTTTATGGGGGCTTAAGCAAATCGGTTTTTCAAGCCTTGCTGCCGGCATAGGGTCGCTGATTCTGACGAGCCTGCTTTTCAGTGCTGCCCACTATGTCGGACCGCTGGGCGATACCTTTGCCCTCTATAGCTTCACATTTCGTACACTGGCAGGCGTCTTCTTTGCAACTCTTTTTCTACTGCGGGGGTTTGGTATCGCCGCTGGCAGCCACGCCATGTACGACCTCGTGATTGGATTTTTGTGAATCGCTCGGCCCCCAGAGATTCTCTTTGTAGAGAAGGGGCCGCGTTTTTATACTGAAGAGTCTCGCCGATCCTATCGAGCTTTTCTTGAGGAGTTGTCGCATCGTGTTGTCGGTTCGCCCTAAAGTCACCGAGCTAGTCTTTCAACTCTACGGTCGCGGACTGCATCCAGAGTTGTTTGAAATCCTCTCCACTCGAACGATTGAACGCGGTGGATATTCCGCTGTTGTCTCTATCACCAACGCCGGTCACCTCGTCACATGGCAAAGAGGCGGCTTAACACTGACGGAGGTTGCGACTAGCGCGTGCCAACCGCTGCCGCAAAAGAGGCGACTCCTTTCTTATCGATTGAATGGCGAACGCAGCGATCGGATGGAGTGCCGAGGCGGTGCAAGCTACCAGATGTGCTTTCAGTTGGAAGCGGTTGATCCGCAAGTTTTTTGGTCCTTCCAAGAGGAACTTTGCGTTGATGGCATGAAACGCGGTTTGCTCCATCGCTTTGAATCGGCCGGCCGCCTGTCTCTCGGCGCCATCAGTTGGATCAACATCGAGACGCGTGCCAAGAGCCTATTTTTGCAGGCCTACCACACATTTCCTGATGACATGTCGATCGTGAAAAGCCAATCGCTCTTTGAAATACCTTAAAAAAACGCATGCCAAAAGCCCCAGCTACTTCTCCGCCGCCTCCCGCCGTCCCTCGCCGTAGTCGCGTGCTGATTGCCGATGACAACGAACCCAATCGGGAGTTGCTCGAGGTCTATCTTGCTGAACTCGACTGCGAAATATCGACAGCAGTCGACGGCCGCGACACGCTTGACAAGGTGGCAGCCCACCAGCCGGATGTGATTTTGCTCGACGTAATGATGCCCAAACTCTCCGGCTTCGAGGTCTGTCAGCAGTTAAAATCTGATCCCAAGACCAGCCCGATCATGATCATGATGGTCACGGCCCTCGGCGAGCTTGGCGATATTGAACGGGCCGTTGAGGCCGGCACAGACGACTTTCTTTCTAAGCCCGTCAATAAGGTCGAACTGGTCAAGCGGGTAGAAAATATGCTCCGACTGCGACATGTGAGCGATGAACTAGAGCGTCTCCGCAGTTACATCCGCACCATGGACGATGACCAGCCCCCCCGAGCCCACTAAGCCTCACCGGTCTCTTGGCAGGTTTTTCTTAGCGGGTTTTCGCACGTTTAGTCGCCCAAAGCTGCTTCGGATCACCGCGCGATCGCAACCTGCTGGAGCACGCGCACGGTGGCCGGGGATCGGTTGAGAACATAAAAGTGGATGCCAGGCACGCCGCCGTCGAGCAATTCCTGCACCTGCCGCGTCGCAAAATCGACGCCGACTTCAAACTGCGCGCTTTCGTCGTCGCCGGCGGCCTCAAAGGCCTGCGTCAAACGCTCTGGCAGTCTGGCTTTGCAGAGGCTGGCAATGCGGCGAATCTGTGCGTAGTGCGTCACTGGCATCACCCCAGGCACAAGTGGTGCATCAATACCAATCCGATTGCACTCATCGCGAAAGCGAAAAAAGTCAGCATTGTCGTAAAATAATTGCGTTACGACCACTTCGCCACCGGCGTCACACTTGCGTTTTAAATTGAGTAGGTCGTCTGCCGGGCTGATCGCTTCTTGATGCGTTTCTGGGTAGCCCGCCACGATGATATCGAAGCTGGGAAACTCAGCGCGAATCAGCGAAACCAATTCCGATGCATGCCGCAGGCCGCCGTCGACGGGCCGAAACTCCGCCTCTCCCTTGGGAGGATCGCCACGCAAGGCGACAATCGCTGCAACTCCACGGGCTTCTGCTTCACGGAGATAACTGCGAAGTTCGTCGACGGAACTCCCCACGCAGGTGAGATGGCTGGCCACTGGCAAGTTGTGACGCGACCGCACGCCCTCAATCACATCGAGGGTTGTAGCGCGAGTGGAACCACCAGCGCCATAGGTGCAGGTGACAAAAGATGGTTGAAAAAAAACCAGTTCCTTCACCGTCTGCCACATCGTCGCTTCGGTAGCGGCATTCTTTGGTGGAAATAGTTCAAACGAGAGGCCAAACCGTCCAGCCTGATAAGCATCGACAATTCTCACGGCCGTTTTCCTAGGGTGTCTTCAGTGTTTCTTCCGCAGTGATAATTTCATCCAGAAGGGAATCCCAGCGGCCACTCTTTCTGAGCGTTCCAGTGATTCTAGACCGGTCTGCCGATTCGCCACTATGCCAGACTGATCGCCGCGGGCCGATCCATACCGGCTAAGGCTGCCAGCAATTCTCGATCCGCTTCCAAGCATTCAAGGCCTCGGCGAGCCATCATGCGATCCAGCATAATGGCCGCCTGCTCGGCCGTTGTGCGACTTCCGGTTGGGCCACCGACGAGCTGATTTGTAAAGGCTGCCACCTCCTCGCCCGCGGTTCCAGCAATGGTTGCGGCCACGCCAATCCTCGCCCCACAGGGGATCGATGTGTTGATCGCCGTCTTGGCAAAGTCGCCAATCAAAGCTCCAAAAAACTGTCTTTTTGTATGAACTGTTGTGCGACTGCCATCAGCCAAAACGCTATGCAGTCGCACTGGGCCGTAGGTGGCTTTGAGATTGCTAGTGATCGTTCCGGCGGCGATATTTACCCAACTGCCGACATGGCTGTGCCCCAAAAATCCATCGTGTGGCTTATTTGAATAAGGCTCGATCACAGTCGCTTCCACTTCGCCGCCGATGCGGCAATTGTGGCCGATGGCTGTGCCCGATCGAATCCACGCGTGCGGATTGATGCGGGCGTTGTGCCCTATCCAGATCGGGCCGTCGAGGCAGACAAATGGACCAATTTCGGCATCGCTCTCAACCACAACAGGCCCTTGCCGCACAACAACCTGCTGCGATACGCGGGCCCCATCGCCTAAAAATAATCCCGGCTGAACCTGGCGAAAGCGTCCCGAATCGATTTGGATTGCCAGCGATCCGTCGATTGCTCGCTCGTGTGCTGCTAGCACCTCATGCGGCAGTGCAATGAGTTCAATCGCGGCTTCGATCTGGTCCAGTGGCATCTGTGCCAGTATTTCACATGCGTTGGGATCGCCCGACAAGAATCTGTTGACGATGCCCTGGTCGGTGCCAGCGGCGCTCGTTCCAAGCTGAACCACCGCAGCAGCGACGCCGCTCTCAGAGAGTACGATCCCGCGACGGCCCACTTCGATGAGACTGCGTAGTACAGCCAGATTTTCCCGGCTAGGAACGACACGAGCATTCACCAAGAGCACAATCGCGCTGTGAGTCGAGGCCGCCGCAGGAAGAGGATCCCGGTCCGTCCGTCCACCCCACACGGCCAGTCGCGTTCCAGCCAGAGCCTCTAGATACCGCGTTAAATGCGGGCGAACAACGCGGCGGACGGCACCGCTCTGTGCCAATGCGGCAAACAGAGTCGTTGTGCCAAGCGTGAGGTCGCACGCCGGTCGAGCGGCCACGAGAAGCCCCAGTCGATCGACTGCCGGATCTTCAAAAATGAGTGTAAGCATGCGCGGGCAGTCGCAAATTAAAAAGGATAGGACGACCAACGGCACTTTCGCAAGCACTATAAAAAATGGCCACCACCGACAGGCCTCACGGCGTTGCGCTGGTGCCACACAGCACTGAGAATCAGCCCCGCCGCAGCGAGTGGAAGGTAAAAACACTGTCTGCCGATGGCCGGCATTTCTATTTCGATGCTTTCCTGGCTGCCGCCGCCGAGGCTCCCAGCGCTGGTCCGTTGTCGGGGGGCATCGATTGATGCCAGGCCATTAATGCGGCGGTAAGTCGTGCGACGTGCTCAGGATATTTTCCGGCCAAAGTGGTCGTTTCCCCGCGGTTTTGGGCCAGATTATAGAATTCGGGATTCGAGCCATCGTAGTCGCAGAGGAGTTTCCAGTCGCCATCCCGAACCGCAAGATCGGGCTGCGGATCGGGGAACGCCGGTCCTGCGGTCTTACGATCGGGCGGCCGGCGCCAGTAGATCGGGGTAGCTCGTGACGCGGTGCTACTGCCAAGCAGCGTGCGGGAAAGTTCTTCCCCGTCAAACGTCACGTCTGCGGGTGGTGTCACATTGGCCAGCATCAGCAGTGATGGCACAAGATCAAACGCGGCGAAGACCGAAGTCTCGTTGTGAGTGCCGTTCTTCTCCGCTGCGATCAGGCCCGGCCCCCATACAACCAGCGGCGAGCGAATGCCCCCTTCATGAAGTCGCGTTTTTGCGCCGCGAAACGGCCCCGCCCTGCCTGCGCCTGGCTCGGGCCCGTTGTCGGAACAGACGAGTATCAATGTGTTGTCCCGCAGGGCAGGAGTCTCGCGGATGTGGTCAAAGAGTTTCCCGAGTTGCCGGTCCATTTCTTGAAGCACCGAAAGATACAGCCCCGACTTTCCTTGAGCCCATTTTTCGACGGGAGGCCACAACGGGGTGTGCACGTCGTCCGGCCACAGATTGATGTAGAAGGCTTTCTTTTCGGCGACCGCCTGGCTGATAAATGGGATCGCCGCATCGACAAAACCGCCTGTGATCTTCGACCGCTGCATCCACGTAACGGGCTGCCCTAGACGCTGAGCATCCTCCCAAATGCGGTTCGGTTTCTGCTGGCCTGGCTTGAGTGTAAGCGGCAACAATTTTGCTCCCATCCCTTCAAAATTTGTGAGGGACTGATCGAAGCCGTAGGCGGTGATTGGCGGCGCATCATCAACATCCCGCTGGCCGCCAAGATGCCATTTGCCAAAATGCCCTGTGGCATAACCGTTGTCGTGCAGCATCCGGGCGAGAGTCGGCGCGTGTGGATCGAGCCAGTTCGCCATGCCGCGCCGTTGGTTATCCGCGCGATTGTTGAGGTACGAGGTGATCCGCCAACGCTGCGGATACTGCCCTGTCGTCAGGGCGCACCGCGATGGGGAACAGATCGGTGAGTTCACATAGAACTGCGAGAACCGAATCCCTTCAGCCGCCAGACGGTCGATGTTCGGCGTTCGTGCATCCTGGTTTCCAAAGCAGGAAAAATCTCCCCAGCCCAAATCATCGATGAAGACCACGACGAAATTCGGGGGAGGTGTTGCAGTCGCAATAGTGCCAGCAGAAATCGCTGTCATCCCCATGACACAAGCCACGACCCAAAGATATTCATGTTTCATGGTGCGGCTTTGATTGAGCGTGGGCGCGATAGGTAAAATTCAGTCAACTGTCGGCATCAGGCAGATTTCTGCTGAAAAGACGCCCTTAGGATCATTCCGTTCGGTGAGCGTCATTGTCAATAATTCAATCGTACGCGGTGCGAAGCCTCGAAAAATTTCCCGTTTA
>QWQJ01000176.1 GCA_003670865.1 Planctomycetota bacterium
ACAATTACCACGGGCGAGTCTACGCGTGAGCCACTCGCTGAATACATCGTCGTTGAGGCTCTAGCGGCAAGCTTTGCCGAAAAACTGAAAAAACAATTTGACACGCTCGAGCGGATTCCCGGCGCCGCGCTCGTCGGCTCTCACTACCTGCCTCCGTTTCCAACCTATCGCCGGCCTGGGCCAGCAGCGTCTGCCACCCGCTTAGACGGCACAACCGGCCCTCTGGCTTGGCGAGTTGTGGCGGGTGATTTTGTGACCACCGACACAGGCACCGGCATCGTCCACATTGCACCCGCCTTTGGCGAGGTGGACTACAGCGTGCTGATGGCCGAGCAGGCTGGCTATGCCTCTGGTTGCGGCCCGGAACTCCTCAACTGTGTAGCGGCCGACGGCACATTCACAGATGACTTTCCACTGGGCAGCGGCCGGTTTGTCAAAGACTGCGACCGCGACATCACCCGCGATCTCAAATCTCGTGGCCTGCTTGTGCATCAGGAACAGTACCTCCACGACTATCCATTTTGCTGGCGAGCAGAAAAGGATCCCCTGATTCAGTATCCGCGATCGAGTTGGTTTATCCGCACAAGCAACTTCCGTGAGGAAATGCTGGCCAACAACGCCCAGATCAATTGGCTGCCAGAACACATCAAGGACGGACGGTTTGGAAATTTTCTGGCGTCGAATGTCGACTGGGCTCTTTCCCGCGAACGCTATTGGGGCACCCCGCTGCCGATCTGGATCTGCAGCCAGACAGGCCAAGCCGAAGCCGTGCCCTCGTACGCGACGCTCTTGGCTAAGCCAGGCGTCACTGGCAGTGAGGTTTTTGCCGAGGCCAAAGCAGCCAATCCTGCCCTTGCCGACGACCTCAAAGTGCACAAGCCCTACATCGATGCGGTCACTTACGACTCCCCCTTCGCCCAAGGCGCACGGATGAACCGGGTGACCGAGGTGATCGATTGCTGGTTTGATTCTGGCGCGATGCCATTTGCTCAGTGGGGATGGCCGCACCGTGGGCAGCAGGAATTTTCCGATCAGTTTCCTGCTGATTTTATCTCCGAGGCGATCGACCAGACTCGCGGCTGGTTCTACAGCCAACTGGCCATCAGCACCCTGCTGTTTGGCGACAAACGGCCCTATCCTCACCCATTTGGCACCTGCATCGTGCTGGGCCACATGCTGGGTGAGGACGGCACGAAGATGTCCAAGAGCAAACGCAATTACCGTGAACCGGCCGAGATTTTTGACACGTACGGAGCGGATGCCCTGCGCTGGTTTTTCTTGGCCGGCCAGCCACCCTGGACAAGCATTCGCTACAGCGAGCGGGCGATCCGCGAGAGCGTGCCAGAATTTTTGCTGCGACTCTGGAATGTCTATTCGTTCTTTGTGATCTACGCCCGGATCGACGGCTTTGATCCAGCGGCGGGTTTTACATCTGATGGAAGTGCTCCGTTCGCAACGCCTGGATCGCTCAACCATACCTCTCTCTGTCAGGCTCACGGCTACACTCCCATCGCCGATCGTAGCGAACTTGATCGCTGGCTGATTTCTGAGCTCAATGCCACCGCAGCAAACATGGTAGAGCGGATGGATCGCTACGACCACTTTGCCGCAGCGGGTCTGCTCTCGTCGCTCGTGGATGCCGTCAGCAACTGGTACGTGCGAAGAAGCCGGGATCGTTTTTGGGCTGCTGGAAAAGCCGACAGCGGCCCAAGTGGCAACGCCACAAAGCTCGATGCCTACTGGACTCTTTACGAAACGCTTCTTTCAATCACGCAGTTGGCCGCGCCGTTTGTGCCGTTTATCAGTGAGGCACTCTGGCGTAATCTTGCCGTCACGCCGTTTGGGAAAAGCGTGCCTGAGAGCGTTCATCTTTGTGATTACCCTACCGGCGATGCCTCGCTCATCGACGGCGACCTCGTGCGTCGCATGGCGATGGTGCGAGATATCTCGTCGCTGGGCCGGGCAGCCCGAGCAGCAGAAAGACTGAAGGTCCGTCAGCCGCTCTCAAAAGTTGAAGTTATTTTTTCTGAGACGGCCTTCAGTCCGGCCACTCGTGCCGACGATATTCTCTGGCTCAAAGCGCATGCGGATTTGGTCTGCGATGAGCTCAATGTGAAACAGTTTGAGATCTGCCGCGAGCCCGACCGCTACATCACGCGGTCTGTGCAGGCTGATCTTAAAAAACTCGGACCGCGTCTGGGCAAGAATTTACCCAAGGCCCGCGACACAATCGCAACAACAGACCCGGCAGTTTTATTGGCGGCGATGGCCCGCGATGGCCGAGCTGTGATTGTCTTGCCCGACGGAGTCGAGCTGGTTTTAGAACCAGACGATGTGATTGTCCGAACGGCGGCGCGCGAGGGCTGGGCGGCGGCGGAGGGCCCGCGAGCTGTAGTAGTCGTGGCCAGCCAACTCACCCCAGAACTCGTGGCTGAGGGCCTTGTCCGTGAAGTCGTGCATGCTGTTCAGTCACAGCGGCGCGGCCTTGATCTTGAGTTCACCGATCGGATCTCACTGATGTTTGAGACTGCATCGCGTGAATTACGCGCTGCCCTCGAAACACATCTGACCTATGTTTGTTCAGAAACCCTGGCAGCATCGGCTGAGTTTGGCATGCTGTGCGAACCTGTTGGGCCGCAAGAAAATGTCTCGCTGGAGATCGACGGTCATCCGCTCCTGATTGGGATTCGGCCGCTCTGCCCGATGAAGGCCCCGGCAGGGCGTGAGGCATGAGCCCAGAGCCACCAAAACAACTTCGGCTGGCGGTGCTCCTTTCGGGGTCGGGACGAACGCTGGGCAATCTGCTCGCTGCGATCGCTGCGGGCACTCTGCCAGCCGAGATCGCTGCAGTTGTCTCTAGCCGTGGCGATGTGCGCGGCGTCGAGATTGCCAGACAAGCTGGTCTAGAAACGCATGTGATTCCCTTGGCCGACAAAGTCCGAGTGGCGTGGAGCGAGGAGATTTTCGCTCTCTGCCGGCTTTGCCGGTGCGATCTGGTTGTGATGGCAGGTTTTTTACAATTGATCGACATTCCTGCCGACTACGCTGGCCGCGTCATCAACATTCATCCCTCCCTGCTGCCGGCTTTTGGTGGTCGTGGATTTCATGGCCTGCACGTCCACCGCGCGGTGCTCGATCGTGGCTGTACGATTTCCGGTTGCACGGTGCATGTTGTTGATAGTGAATACGATCACGGCCCCATTCTGCTACAAAAAATGGTGCCTGTTCTGGTCGACGACACTCCTGATACTCTCGCAGCACGCGTCTTTGCCGCAGAGTGCCACGCGCTGCCCGAGGCGATCGGCCTGCATGCCCGTGGGCTCTTGCCCCACCTCAAGCCCCCGCTCTCCGTTCAGTAGAAACTCTCCCGATACCCACAATAGGAAAACGATATGACCGACTCTCGCGTGCGTTCTTTGGGTAACATCATCGCGGACTCTCTCGAGCTGTCTAATGGCTACGCAGATCGCTTGCTCAAGGATGTGCCCGCCGCAACATTTGCGCGTTTAGCACGTTTTGTGCGGCAAGACTCGGAGGTGGTGATCGAGTCTAATCATCCGGCCTTTATCTACGGCCACTTAAGTCTCTATGCCCCGCGCGTGCTGGAACAGATTGGCTCTTCTACACAGCCCATTCCAGCCAGCTTTCAAGCTGTCTTTTCCAAGGATGCCATCTGTGTGGACGACCCCACGGCCACGATCTATCCGCCGATGGATCTTGTCACGTCCTATTTCAAGTCGCAGCACCAGATTTTAGTCACTGCACTGCGTCAGGCACCCGATGCTATTTTCGATCAGCCCAATCCAGCCGAAGGCCGAATGGGCGAACTCTTCCCGACGCTCGGCTCGCTGCACACTTTTTACTGCTGCGGCCACATGATGATGCATCTGGGACAGGTGAGTGCCTGGCGACGCATGCAGGGCCTCGGCTCGGCGTAAGAATTCACGATAGCGCTACGGTGCATCTTTGAGTAGCACTTCCGCCGGTGTTTCGTTGATCCAAACTTCCATCGCATTATTTTCTCTGTTGGCCCACGCGTAGTAGGGAACGGCCATCAGCGGCACCTTCTTGTTGTGGCTCGCCAGACCCTCCCCGAGCACAACCGTGACGCCTCCCAAAAGTGACTCGCGATATTCAGATCGTAGGGGTTGATCGGCGGGTAAAACCAGACTCGTGACGATCTGACCCGGTTGATCCTGTTCTTCCAAACAATAAACGATCGGCCCTCGCATGAGTGCGACCTTACCTTTGTCGGATTCGACTTTATCGTTTGCATGCACTCGTTGAATCGGCATCGGCATCTCCAAGCAAACTATGTCCCCAGCTTTCCACGCTCGAACGACATGCAGATAGCCGTCCTTCTCCGGAATGGCTGCCGACACAGTACCATTGATCGTGAGTTGGATCGGCAAAACCTCTGCGTTGACAAAACTGTAAAGATCCGAGGGCACAGGACGGCCCTGCGCCCAGCAGGGGACGCGCAGTTGCAAGTCAAAGGTTGTTGTTTTCTCTGGTGAGACAACCAACCGCACGCGACCGTCCCATGGGTAGAGCGTCTCTTGGACTATGTGAATCGTGTGCGGCTTGCCAACGCTCGACTCCATTGTGATCGTTGCCTCACTGCCCAAATAGAGATTCACAAGCAAGCGATCTTTGCCCACTGCGTAGGCTAGGTTGCCGACTTGCGGAATGATCCGGGCAATATTCGTCGGGCAGCAGGAAAGGCCCTTCCACGGTCCTCGCTGGCCCCTCTCCTTGAGCAAGCGATTCTCATAAAAATAGCCGTTGCCAGCGATCGAAAATCCCGGCAGCACGCCATTGAGCAAGGCTAACTCTAAGACATCGATGTATGCGGCATCTCCCTTGAGCAGGTTCATCCGATACTGCCAAAGCAGGTGGGCGACCGCGGCACAGGTCTCGCAGTACGCTCCTTCATTCGAGAGCACATACGGATCACCGAAACCCTCAAACCCGTATTGGTGAGTGCCGATGCCACCGGTGATATACATTTTGCGTTCGACGACATCGTTCCATAGATGATCCAGTGCCTGCTCGTAGCCCGGAGCGTCCGGCATAAATCGCACGATGTCTACCATGGCCGCATACATATACCCCGCCCGCACGGCGTGGCCGACCGCCTCAAACTGCTCGACGATTGGCTTGTGGTCTTGTCGGGCAATCCGCTGCTGCATCGGCCGTGAACCCTTCACCTCTGTTGTAGGATCAAATGGCTCCCGTTTTGCACCATGCAGAAAACCGCGTTCATCGAGAAAGAATCGTGCTAAGTCGAGATACCGTCGCTCGCCGGTCGCACGGTAGAGCCTGATCAGAGCCAACTCTACTTCCTGATGCCCGTCAACATCGTATCGCTTCATTGGTCCAAATATTCCATCGATGTGGTCGGCGAATCGGCGGGCAGCATTGAGAACTTTTGGGTTGCCAGTGAGCTTCTCATGCTCGATGGCCATCTCAAAGAAATGCCCGGCGTTGTACATCTGGTGCTTGTCCATGTCGTCCCAGCGTTTGTGCTGATCTTTCAGGATATAAAACGCAATCAGAAATCCATCCTCCTGCTGGGCGGCTAACACGCGATCCACGACGCTTTCCACTCGCGTGGCCAGTCGTGGGTCGGGGCCATGCACGAGCGTCAGCATCGCGCCTTCAAGCACCTTGTAGAGATCGGAGTCAAAGGCGGCGTGGCCGCGACACTCCCCACCTGCTACGCCGGCTGCGATGTCAAAGTTGGCAATGTGACCATCCTTTTCCAACTCGTTAAGCGAGTGGTCGATCGTCACGTCCAGATGGGTCTTCAGGCGCTTGCCCCAAAAGCCGCCCTGCACCACCACCGACTTTCCATCAACTTCTGAAAGCCCCCGCAAGGGCGGCAGGGCAACTGGAGGCCCGGCAATGACGGTTTGAAAACTCGCGCAGGCCAAAACGATCGCCCCCTGCCAAACAAAAAAGCGAATAAACCTCGAAGCTGGGATCACAAAAACCTCTTTTACGCCTCAAACAACACTCGATCACTGCTCCAGCCGGGCAGAATAGCATTTCACTAGCTGCTCAAAACTAGAAAAAAGAACTGCCACCGTTTTGTGACCTAGAGTTGCCCCGCAGGCAGCAGAGTACCCCCAATCGTCGCAACTTGACATAAACCGAGGGCAGAACTTCACTTGCGCGTTTTCGATGAGAGTATCTAGTCTTTGCGATTGTTTTATGAACGATTTCTTTCGATAGGTGCTTGTATTCTATCGTTGATAAGTCATACTGCTGCTTGAAGGACGATTGAAACCGTGCAAACCCACGACCGACGAACAAAAATGATCGATCTTGTACGTATTCGCGGATTTGCACCTCTTGAGGAGCTGGTCCGGGAACTGGGTGTTTCGGAGTCAACGGTTCGCCGCGATCTGGATGCTCTCCAGCGACAGGGAGCAGCAAAACGGACCCACGGCGGCGCGGTCTATTCCGGCGGACTCTCCACAGCGACTGACTCTAACGAGCGGCAACCGGCCAACTGGGCTGCCAAGCGGGCCATCGCCGCCCGCACTGTTGAAGTCATCGCCGACGGTGAAACAGTTTTGCTTGACGGCGGCACAACCACCTACGAGGTGGCTCGCTTGCTCGTCGGCCGGTCCTTGCAAGTCGTAACCAACAGCCTGCCGGTGGCCAATCTCTTTGCATCTCAGTCACGATCTGATCTGGTTTTGCTGGGCGGCTATGTCTCTCCCCGCACGGGCGTTTGCCTCGGCCCGTATGCCAATGAACTGCTCGGCCGTTTGCATGTGACAACAACAGTGCTGTCAGCTGCGGGAATCACTGCCGACGGACTTTTTAATGCCCATCTCTTGTTAGCCGAAACTGAGCAGGCGATGCTCCGCGCTGCTGGCCGTGTGATCGTTGTCGCCGACAGTTCGAAGTTTGGTTCTAAGAGCCTGACGCTGGTCTCCGGACTGGATGCCATCGACCAACTCGTCTGCGATGCCGGCCTGCTCGATTCTTGGCGAGAAATAGTCCTCGCTGCCGGTGTCGAACTCCTGATCGCAACGCTGCCAGATTCTCCTGCGCCGTCAAGCCTGGCCAGTGACACTGATGCAGCCAGCGCAAAAAAAACCAACTCTAGACAAAGGCCTCGACCCGTATGACAACCGCTGCCAATCATTCTCTTGCGGCAGGCTACGCGTCAATGCTGTCGGGCTTGCCTGCCGGCCTCGACCGGCCATCGGTCGAACGGATTGTGCGAGAGATCGTGCTAAAGTCGCAGGGAGTCGCGCTCGTAGCAGCCTCTCATCTGACCGACGAGCCAGCGCTCGACTTAAAACTCGTTGTGAGTATTTCGGCCCGCCATTGCCACCTCACCGACGAGCACGTCGAAAAACTTTTTGGCCCCGGCCGCACGCTCACTCCACAGAAATCGCTCTACCAGGATGGTTTTTATGCCGCCGAGGAGACGGTGATGGTGGTCGGCCCCAAACGCAAGATGCTGCCGACGGTACGGGTACTCGGCCCAACCCGCAAAGCCTCGCAAGTGGAAATGGCTTTCACCGATGGCATTTCTCTAGGCATCGATTTACCCGTGCGAGCCAGCGGCAAACTCAGCGGCACTCCCGGATGCGTGCTCGTCGGCCCTGCCGGCGCAATCGAACTTGTTGAAGGAGTGATCCGCGCTGAGCGACATGTGCACATGAGCTTTGCCCATGCGGCCCATTTTGGTGTCAAGGACGGCGATCGCATGAGCCTCGTCATCAAGAGCCAGTGTGGCCTTGTGCTACGCGACCTGCTCGTGCGGGCTGATGCCACTAGCAAACTTGAAGTGCACATCGACACCGACGAGGGCAACGCGGCCGACCTCGATAACGCCCAGAGTGTGGAGTTGATCAAACAAGCCTAAACGAGTCAGACATACGTCTCACATATCAAAACACGATCGTTTAGTTGGCATGTGCCAACGCGATCAAACGGGGGTAACCCCGAGCGAGTCGGATGGGCTTCGGCCTGTCTTATGAAGTGGAGCATGAGAGAAAAGATGGCAAAGAATATTGAAGCCCTCGGAATGATCGAGACGAAAGGTTTCGTCACGCTCGTCGAGGCAGTTGATGCAATGTTGAAGGCGGCAAATGTCTCCTTCATGGGTTGGGATAAGGTTGGTAGCGGCTTGGTGACGGCGTTTGTCACCGGTGATGTTGCAGCAGTCAAGGCGGCCACCGATGCCGGTGCGGCAGCTGGCGGGCGAGTTGGAGATGTGGTGAGCGTGCAGGTGATTGCCCGGCCTCATGATGAGCTCGGCGTTGTTTTGCCGACAAAGGCTGTCAAGAGTGG
>QWQJ01000137.1 GCA_003670865.1 Planctomycetota bacterium
AAGGGCTCAGAGATCGTGTCGCGAATGGCTGCCGGCGGCCCCTGCCCCGTGTCTTCGACGACAAGTTCGACGCGATTGTCGAGCACTGAGGCAGACAGTCGAACGCGGCCTCCCCGTCCGGCGGCGTCGATGCCGTTGAGCGCGAGATTAACCAGTGCTGCACGCAGCGAATCATGACGGCCGAGAATCGTGATACCTGTGGGGATCACGCATTCCAGGTGCACGCCAGCATGTTCGCAGCGTGGATTTGTCAGATCGCGAACCTCCACGAGTAGGCTATCGACAGCCAGAGGGGCTGGCGTGGTTTCGGAAATTTTGCCGAGAGCGAGTAGACCCCGCACCTCTTCTTCTACGATATTGAGTTGCCGTACGGCGATTGTCAGGCTTTCGTCGCTGGCCGGACCGTCGCAGCGGCGGCAATGCAGATCAATGGCCAGACGGGCGCCTGTGATGGCATTTCTGAGTTCATGAGCAAATCCAGCGGCGAGTTGGCCGAGCAGTCTTTGGCGTTCGCCGGCGATCAGCGACATGCGCAGTTCTCCCAGAGTTGTGCTCAATTGATTGACGCCCGCGACGAGCCGGCTGATCTCATCGGCTGGTTGGATGTCGGCAAATGGTTGCGGGAGAAGGCGCTGGCCAAACTCCCCCTCGGCGATTCGGCCGACATGCCGCTCGACGGCACCAATGCGAGCGGCCAGTTTACCTGTCGTGCGCAGTCCCAGTGGCACAAGCACAGTGAGCGTTGCGGCGGCAACGGCCAGCACGGGCCAAACAGTTTCTAGAGTCGTCAAAAAAATTGGTCGTAGCGGCGTCAGCACAAGCACTGTTTCTGGTCGCACGCCCTCCGATCGAACAACGCCGAGAGAGTAGCGATGATCAGCAATGAGAACGTTGCCTTTCGGAACAGATGCCGCTAGCTTGGCATCGTCGAGGGTCAAGAGCGCTGCCGGATCAATCGTCGAAAGACTGCGCTTTTCTGTCCCCTCATTCCACAGAATAAAGTGGCAGCCGGTGAGTTGAGCCAAGGCGTCGAGCACGGGCATCGAAAGCGACACTCGTGAAGCCTTGAGCGCTGCGGCGACTTGCGACTGCTGAGCCAGTGCGGTTGCCGCAGATCGCTCGGCCGCCAGCCACGCCGAAAAGCCAACATTGGCGAGCACCGCTGCTAGCAACAGGCCCACAACCGGAACGACCAACTGCCGCGTCAGCGAGGAAGAGGGGGGGTGCGGCATGAAAGGCGTCGCGTGCAAGGGTCTGTTCGGAGATAGTAAGGTTTACAACAGTTTAACTCCCCGGCGAATCGTCGGGTTTTCGCCAGCGTGAAACGGTGCTCAAAAAGCTAGACTGAGGGCCTCATGCCACTCATTTCATCCCTGCGACCGTTGCCGGCCACTGCCCTCTGCAGTCGCCCCTTCTCAAGGCGTTTGAAGCAATTATTCTTTCTAAGCAGGGCCGCGTTGTTGGCCTTGGGCTTGGTCCAAGTCTTCTGCGTTGCTCAGGCAACGGAGCCAGACTTTCCAACCGAACTGATTGACTTTGGACCGGTCTCACGCGCGGCCTTATTTGCCGGAGGCGGACAGCAGGCTTGGGATCGTGATCTGCGTGAACGCGGCTGGATCATGCGAGAGGGCGGTCTCTGGCACCTCTGGTATACCGGTTCTAACGCAGCGACTGATCCGGTCCGTCGCGTAGGCTATGCAAGCAGTTGTGACGGTCTCAATTGGTCGCGGAGCTTACTCAATCCGCTCGTCGGCGATCGCTGGGTCGAGGATGTTTGTGTCGTCAAGCAAGGCATGGGTCGCAGTGGGCAGTATTGGATGTTTGCCGAAGGCGACCGTGACGTTGCCCACCTGCTCTTGTCGCGTGACCGCCTTCACTGGCAGCAGCAGGGCCCGCTCGATATTCGACTTGTATCTGGCGCGCCGATCGATGACGGCCCCCGAGGTACGCCGGCCGTTTGGCTGGAAAAAAAGACGTGGTATTTGTTCTACGAGCGGATGGATCTGGGGGTCTGGTTAGCGACTTCAAAAGATCTCAAGGTGTTTACCAATACGAGCGACGAGCCAGTCCTCGCCTGCGGGCCAGAGGGCTACGATCGATACGCGATTGCCATCGATCAAATCGTTAGCCACAAAGGCCGCTACTACGCTTACTACCATGCCAGTGCACTCAAATCTCGTAGTGAGTGGACCACCTGCATTGCCACCAGCGACGATCTTCGGCACTGGAAAAAATCGCTTGCCAATCCGATTGTGCCAGTTGACCCAGCCCACCCCAAGCAGTCGAGTGCGACGCTCATCTTCGACGGCAGCCGCCATCGGCTCTACACAACCCATCCCGACGTGCGGGTCCGATATTCGATCAGCACAGTTCCTCATTCGGCGCTGCTGGGCAGCCCGGACGATTTTTGAAACAGGCACTCGCTCGCGTGGCGGCCATTTAAAAAGAAAGTGCCAACAAAATGGCCGCAAAGACAAGGCCTCGGCGAATCTTTTGTTCCGGTGCTAGGGAGTCAAAAAGCCAAAAAGTTTCTGGGCATTTTGGCCGCAGACATCGGCAATCAGTCGGTTGAGCCAGTCACGCCGGTCGGGGAGCCGACCGCTGGCAACATCAGCGCCGACAACATCGCAGAGAACGCGACGGAAATACTCATGCCTGGGGTACGAAAGAAAAGACCGTGAGTCTGTTGTCATGCCGACAAATCGTGAGAGCAGGCTCAGGTCAGAGAGCATATCAAGATGCGATCGGATGCCGCGTTCCTGATCCAGAAACCACCACGGCGGGCCGTGCTGAATCTGGCCAGGAATAGAGCCATTATGAAACGATCCCGGCATTGCGGCAAAGAGGGCATTGTCGGCCGGATTGATGTTGTAGAGGATCGTGCGAGGGAGACTCCTTTCTGCCGAAAGAGTGCCAAAAAATCGTACCAGACCAGGCCCCTGCCGCGCGTCTCCGATGGTGTCGCAGCCAGCATCTGCGCCCAGAAGGCTGGCCAGCAAAGGATTGGGATCCCGAAACGCCCCGAGGTGCAGTTGCGTGACCCAACCCTTTGAGTCATTGAGCCTGCTGACGAAAAGCGTGATCCAGAGAGCGAATCGATCCGCTTCTTCTTTGTTCGCGGGAGTGCCGGCCATCGCTTGCTCCCAGATTCTTCCGGCCTCGGCAGGTGTACAGACGGTGTCGGCTAAAGAGGCGAGCCCATGATCGCTGGCCCGGCAGCCAGCAGCGGCAAAGTCGTCGTGGCGTTGCGTGAGCGCGGCAACGAGGCCAGTGAATGTGTCGGCTGCGATGCCAGCCACATCTGAAAGCCGTTTGGCCCACGCCTGCACATGGGCCGGCTGACGCACCTTGAGGGCGGCATCTGGACGAAATGTCGGCACCACTCGCGTCGTAAAGCTTGTTTGAGACTGTGAGGCAGCTTGAACGTTGGCGATGGCTTGATGCCACTGCAGGCTGTCGGCTGGATCGTCAGTTGTGCCGACCACCGCAACATTCATGCGAGCCAAAATACCTCTGGCCGTTAGGGTCCCATGAGTGAGCTGTCTGTTGGCTTCATCCCAGATTTTTTGCGCCGTGTCGGGTTCGAGCAGATCATCGATGCCGAAAGAGCGGCGGAGTTCAAGGTGCGTCCAGTGGAAGAGCGGGTTGCGGAGCGTCTGCGGCACAGTCTGGGCCCACGCCTGAAACTTTTCTCGGACAGAGCCTGTGCCGGTGATCAGATTTTCTGAAATACCGTTGGCCCGCATTGCCCGCCACTTGTAGTGGTCGCCATCAAGCCAGATTGCCTGCAGGTTTTCAAACTGCCGGTCCTCGGCAATGTCGCGTGGGCTGAGATGGCAATGGAAGTCGACAATCGGCTGTTCGGCCGCCACGTTGTGGTAGAGGTCTTCCGCAACAGCGTTTGAGAGAAGAAAGTCTTCGTCGCAGAAGTTCATAGCAAAAGAGCCCCAGATACCGATGCATTGAGGGGAACTGCAGAGTTAGTATCACCGAATAAATCAAGGCAATGAAAGAGCTACAAGGCGCGGCGATGCTTTTTCTTGTCATGTGCTGCCGGGGCCGCCGCTGTGACGGCTCGCTCTGGCTTGGCCCCGGTGCTGGAGGCTGCACTCGGCCGCCGGGAGGAACGCTTGGCTTGTTGTGGGCCGCCGGGGCCTCGCCGTCCGCCACTGCCACTGCGTGGGCCAGAGCGACGAGGACCGCCGCTGCGTGAGTCTCGTTCGCGCGGTCCGCGATCTGCGTGGGCTGCACTGCCCCCTTCAACCTTCGGTAAGTCGGGCAGATCATTGCGCTTAGCAATAGTTCTCCGCAGTAGTTTTTCGATCGCGTCAAGACGCGGCCGTTCTTCGTGATCGCAAAAAGTGACCGCCTCGCCGCTCAAGCCGGCTCGGCCTGTGCGGCCGATGCGATGCACGTAGGTCTCTGGCTCATGCGGTAATTCAAAATTGACCACATGCGAAACCTGATCAACATCGATGCCGCGAGCGGCGATGTCTGTGGCAATCAACACCGGCGGCCGCGGTGATTTAAAGGCCGCCAGCGTACGTTCACGATGATTTTGACTCTTGTTCCCGTGAATGGCGGCGGAGTGAATTCCAGCGCTGTCGAGTTCCCGCTGGAGTTTGTCGGCCCCACGCTTTGTCCGCGTGAAAACAATCACGCGGCTCATGGCGGCATTTTTGAGGAGATGGACAAGCAGGTGCCGTTTTTGCTTTTGGGGTAGTAAAAAGACTGACTGCGAGACGGTCTCGGCCGATGTGGCCTGCGGGGTAGTCTTCACTTCAAGGGGATTACGGAGCATCGAATTGGCAAGTTGCCGCACCTCGCTCGGCAGGGTCGCTGAGAAAAAGAGCGTCTGCCGTTCCGTCGGCAGCATGGCAACAATCCGTCGCACATCGTGGATAAAACCCATGTCGAGCATACGGTCGGCCTCATCCAGAACAAGGAATTCAACGGAGCGAATGTCGACGAGTCGCTGGTTGATCAAATCGAGCAATCGGCCTGGCGTAGCGACAAGCACATCCACGCCCCGCATCATAGCCGCTGCCTGTGGGCGCTGGTTCACTCCACCATAGATGACAGTCGACTTCAGATTGGCATTCTTGCCATACGCGCAGAAGCTGGCATAAATCTGGCCAGCGAGTTCTCGCGTCGGTGCCAGTACCAGCACGCGGCAATGGCGGGCCGTGCGAGGCTTCGGTTTGGCCAGCATTCGTTCGATCAGTGGCAGGGCAAAGGCTGCCGTCTTGCCGGTGCCTGTTTGGGCACAGCCAAAGAGATCGCGACCGGCCAGTACATGCGGCACCGCCTTGGCTTGAATGGGGGTCGGCTCGGTGTAGCCCTCGGCCAGGAGGGCTTCTAGGACCGGTTGCGTGAGGCCTAAACTTTGAAACGTAATCATCTGCAGATCGTCTTTCGGTAAAAAATGAAACAAGTATGAATCAACCACATCAAATCAATCGCATGAGCCCCACTGCTTTTCGCGTTCGCGACAGTCGCTGGTACAAACGACTGCCAAGGGCCATAGCCAAGCCAGCGAAGCGGTTCGGAGAAACGCGGTGCGAGCAGGCATGAGCGGGGGGACGGAAGCATTGCTCACCAGCGGCCAAGAGTTTTCAAAGCCGTCAAGTGCGTCGCAACTGTCACGACCCAGCCGAGCCTTTCAGCTATTAGAGATCGTGGATCACCGCCACATGCTTCCTAATCATACCACACGCAGGCAGCCTTTTATGACCGCATGATTTTGGCTGCCCATCGCGGTGTTTCTGGCCGAGCAATAAGAAACCCAAAAGGAGGCCTATCGTTGTAGTTGTGGAGGTTAGTCGTATTGGATGGGTGGGGCCTTCGCTGCCGCTGCTTCCCCCAATCGGGTGTCGCGGCGATCGGCCGAATCTGGTGTTCCTGGATCGGATCTTTTCCCCGCACGGTATTGGGAAGTAACAGAATCGACTCCTGAATGTCGGGAGCCAACTGCAGCAGATTCATGATCTGCGTGACCCGCGCCCGGGTGACATGGCCAAGCCGGGCTCAATCCGCCTGATCGGTGATTGTACCCTCCTTGAGCAACTGCTCGAATCGCAGCGCCAGTGCCAGCATCCTTGCGATCCTTGGGATTCTCCCGATCTCGATCGGCGCAATGGTTGGCTCCGCATGCAGCCGTCGCCGCCCGTGGCTACCGCTGGTGAAATGGACTTTGGTCTCTACCTGAATTCTGGATGTCATGCTGCATCTCCTCGCTGTGCCTGTTCGAGCAATGTTCGAATCCCGCTGGGCTGGAAGGTAGCCACGATCGTTCCCGCCTCGCCGCTATAGTCTACGCGTTCGATCAGAGGCCGAATCAATCGATTCTGCTCTGCGACCTTGAGCGCTTGCCAGACGGCGTCGAACTGGCCCAGTGCGGCGGTCACATCCGCTTCGTCGATCAATTCCCGCTGCAGACCAATCACCTCGTCGCGCACTTCACTCAATCGCTGCTCGAGCGCCTGCATGCGACTTTGCAACTCGGCGAGCTTGGCGGAATCGCCATCCGACCTGTCCGGACCCACCAGCCGTTGAATCGCCCGATGGTGTTTGGCCAGGTCGCTCTCCAGTCGCCGTCGCTCGTCAGTAAGCTGGTCGATCCGATCGGTGGACTGCAGTCGCGCTTGCCGAATCGTTTCACGGATGACCGTCGGATCGCGACTAATGCATCGGATTTGTTCGAGCACAAATCGTTCGATCTCATGGGCGGGCAGCGATTGCCCGGAACAGTTGTGCCAGCCGCGTTTCGTGGCGTTGTTGCAGACATAATAGCGATAGCGTTTGTTCTGCTTGGTGGCGTGCGTGGGTGACATCGAGCAATTGCAGGATTTGCAGTACAACAGCCCCTTGAGGATCGCGCCGAACTTGTTTCGCACCAAGGCTCCGCCATTGCTGCCGTTGCGTTGAAGCAGACTCTGAACACGGCTCCATAGATCCTGGCTGACGATCGGTTCATGCTCGCCGGCGTTGACCTCTGACTTGTACTTCAGCGTGCCGAGGTAGGTCACATTCCGCAGCAGACAGTAGAGCGAGTTCCTGTCGTACGGCCGCCCGCCGCGAGTCGATCCCTTTTTGGTTGTCCACTGTTTGGTCCGCCAGCCACGCTGATCCAGTTCCTATATCGCTGTCACCAAGCCTTCATGTTGCACGTACAAATTGAAGATCGCCCGCACCTGCTCGGCCTCGCCTTGGTTGAGCACGAGTGTGGTGTCGACCACGTCATACCCTAGCGGTGGCAGTCCTCCGCACCATTTCCCTTTGCGCCGCGTGGCCGCGATCTTGTCACGGGTCCGCTCGGAGATGATCTCTCGCTCAAACTGGGCAAACGACAGCAGGACGTTCAGCATCAATCGCCCTATCGAGTTGGTCGTGTTGAACTGCTGGGTAACCGACACGAACGCGATCTGGTGCTTATCAAATGTGCCCATCAGTTGAGCGAAGTCCAATAGACTGCGGCTGAGGCGATCTACCTTGTAGACGATCACGCAATCGACACGGCCTGCCTCGATGTCGGCCATCAATCTCCGCAGCGCGGGGCGATCCATGTTACCGCCCGTAAAGCCACCATCGTCGTAGCGATCGGGAAGGCAGGTCCAGCCTTCGTGCTGCTGGCTTTTGATGTAGGCCTCGGCCGACTCCCGCTGTGCGTCGAGCGAATTGAATTCCTGCTGGAGTCCTTCTTCGGTCGACTTGCGGGTGTAGATCGCGCAGCGAACTCCGGTGACCGGCCTTGGTTCTGCGGGTTTGGATTTGCGGCTCATTGGCCACCCCCGTTTTTCAAATTGAAGAAGAGGTAACCATTGCAGTGCGAGCCCGTGATCCGTTTCGCCACGCCGCTGAGTGATTTGAATTTCTCGCCCGCGTATTCGAATCCTTCGGGGTGAACCAAGACCTCAATCAATCGCCCCTTGTACTCCCGCGTGATCGTGCAGCCAGGGATTGGAAGACGTCGATCCGTGGATTGCGAAACCGGAATCGTGCCGATTGAACTGCTGCCGGTTTCGGCGTCGGCGCTTTGGGTGGTCGTCGCCGAATATCGGTGTCGCTGGCGATCTCGAGGGCTCGAGCGCGAGCCCGCTCTGATAGATCGCCCTCGGCGTGCGATTGCAGTCGCCAGATGATCTTCTTGAGCAGCCACTGCTTGTTGCAAGCGTCGGTCGTTTCGCCGAACACTTCCGCGTAACGATCCCGCAGTTGGCCAACGGCCATCTGCTCCATCGCAGCGATTTCTTTTCCGACGTTCACTTTCATGTGTGTCTCCTTTTGGTC
>QWQJ01000094.1 GCA_003670865.1 Planctomycetota bacterium
AAAGATGAGAGACAACATCGTAGCATTGGGTAAAGAATATTACGATAACGACTTCTATAAGATT
Organism: Planctomycetota bacterium; assembly: GCA_003670865.1. Taxonomy (GTDB): domain Bacteria; phylum Planctomycetota; class Planctomycetia; order Pirellulales; family UBA1268; genus BAIKAL-G1-2R. The sequence continues at coordinate 65 of QWQJ01000094.1, forward strand.
GAGTACGTAGACTTTAACATTCCACCAACATTGTTTTGGATCGAGCATGGCGGCCTGAAAATCACAATGAAGCTAACAGACCAAGTGTTGTATCTTGACAACGGAGTGATTCGGAATAAGTACAACATAGTCACTATGGACCTAAGTTCTCTTAAGGATCTTTCGACACCTGCCGACCTGCCGGCTGGATGGTCGGAAAAAAAGTGTATCCCTTGGAACCGGCTCGCGGTAAACCTGGCTATTGGTGGTAAACCTGGCGATTGGTCCCCCAACTTCCGCATACCCCCCCGAAAAACGCACGGGCCGAAATGAACCCAACATCGATTGCACGCATGGCAAAGCTGGTGACGAAAGTTGGTTTGCTTATAATCGCCGCAGGGGTTGCGATCGGGGCCGCCGATATTTTTCGTACACCTCAGCTAAATGATAAAGTTGGAGGCTACGGCGCTCTCAAGTTTGGATGGCTGACGGAGGCGTTCGGCCTAATTGTGATTTGCGTCGGAAAAGCCTTGTCCGTATTTGGAAGGGGAGCGAAAAGGACAGCAGCGGCAGCGAGCAGGGAGCTCGGTGGCGATGGTGACGTTGGGTCCGCATCGTGACAGTAGAGCACGCACTACGAGTGACGCTGGCAACAGGATCACTTCTACTGGTGACCGGCATAGTTCTTAACAATTCAATTTCCAAGACTGCCGGTGCTGTCTTGGTGCTACTTTGTTGTGTCGGCATCGTAGCCTGCGTCATAGTTGGCGTTGCATTAGCACTTATTAACAGGCAGAAATAGCAAGCGGAGCTGCTCCTGCTGGCTCGCCCTCGGCAGTTGTCCTTTGGTGAGCGAGCAGATCGAGTTGCCGCTGCATTAGAAGGAAGCTGTCGCGCTGTTCGCGTTGCATCCGTTGCACGGCCAGAAATGTGCGAATTGGCAGAATCAAGAGGCAGAATAAAACTCCTCCGATCAAGAGCAGCGGTAGGAGCAGTTCAAACATGCTAAGAGTCTGCTGTGCAACAGTGGAGCATGCAAGAGTGGTCCCGGAGGTATTGTCAAGAGGCGATAAGGCCTGGGTCTGGCGGAGGGCAGGGGGTTGATACGATAGAGAAGTGTCAGCAGACATCCGAATCGCCGCGGACTCCCGACAGGAATCAGGCGATTGAAACAGGAATGATCCTTTTGGAAGGAATGATCCTTTTGGACAACGGTCCTTCTACGCAGAGTCGACTTGCCTATGACCAGCCGCGGTCTGTCTATGTGCATGTGCCTTTTTGTCGGCACCGCTGTGGCTACTGCGATTTTTCGCTCGTGGCCGATCGCGATGATTTGATTGAGCGTTACTTTGCCGCCATGGAGCGAGAGCTCACGCGACTGCCAGCGACGCTCACGATCGACACGCTTTACTTGGGCGGTGGCACGCCCTCGCATCTCGGACCAGAGGGCCTGACCCGCCTGTTTGCCATGCTTTACACTAAACTTCGTCCGGAACCTCGGGCGGAGATAACGATCGAAGCCAATCCCAGCGATGTGTCTTTGGCCTTGGCCGACGCGGCCCTCGCCTGCGGCGTCTCACGGGTGAGCCTGGGCTCGCAGTCGCTGGCTGCTGCTACGCTGCTGTCGCTCGATCGAGATCATACGCCCGAGGATGTGCGACAGGCAGTGGCCACGCTGCTCAAGGCCGGTTTAACCGTCAGCGCAGACTTGATGATTGCCGCACCGGGGCAGTCGCTCGACGATGTCTGCTGCGATATTGCGGCGGTCGCCTCGCTCGGAGTGCACCATGTGTCGGTCTACTGTCTGACCTGGGAAAAAGGCACTCGGTTTGAATCGCTACAAAAAAAAGGACTCTTGCACGGGGCCGAGGAGTCACTCGAACGGGCCATGTTTGAGGCCACGATTGACAGTCTCGCGGCAGAGGGCTTTGAACACTATGAGGTCTCTAATTTTGCGAAGCTCGGCTATCGCTGCCGTCACAACGAAACCTACTGGGATTGCCGGCCGTGGGAAGCATTTGGTCCCGGGGCCGCGAGGTTTGATGGCCGCCAGCGAACCACCAACCACCGCAGCACGACTGGCTGGATGACGCGTGTGCTCGAAGGGATCGACTTCGCCGGCGATCGTGACACGATGACGCCGCGAGAAGCGGCGCAGGAGCGAGTCGTGCTCGGACTGCGACGGCGAGATGGCCTCCAGCGGCAGGCATTCGCAGCCTCCAGCGGATTCTCGCTCGACCTCATCGCGGGCGAGGCAATTGCCAGGTGGGTTGCCAGCGGCCATGCCACAGACGACGGAGAACGCGTGCGACTCTCTCGAGAAGGCCTGCTTGTGTCGGACACACTTTGGAAAGAAGTCCTGGCGTGAAGGACGGCCTTAGCCTTTTTCAAGTGCGGCCGTCAGATCGAGGATCGCTTTCTTACCATCGGCAAAATACATCAACGTGTTGTCGGCTGCGAAGAGCGGATTAGGGATGCCGGCAAAACCAGGCGAGAGCGAACGCTTGACGACAACAACCGTGCGGGCCTTGTCGACATCCAGGATTGGCATGCCAGCAATCGGACACTTCGGATCGGTGCGTGCGGCCGGATTGACAACATCGTTGGCCCCGATCACGATCGCCACGTCGGTCTCGGGGAATGTGGGATTGATATCGTCCATCTCACGCAGCTTTTCATACGGAATATCAGCCTCGGCTAAGAGCACATTCATGTGGCCAGGCATCCGCCCCGCCACCGGATGGATCGCGTATTCGACAGTCGTGCCACGCTTCTCGAGAGCGTTTGCCAATTCGCGGACGGCGTGCTGCGCCTGCGCGACAGCCAGACCGTAGCCCGGTACGATGACCACTCGCGAGGCGCCCTCAAGCACCATTGCGATTTCCTCCGCCGAGACGCTCTTAATCTTGCCAGCATAGATCGAATCGTCGGTAGTCGTTGAGGCAGTGGTGCCTAGGCCACCAAAGAGCACGCCCACCAGTGAGCGATTCATTGCCTTGCACATGATCGCCGTCAGGATCAGCCCAGAGGCTCCTACCAGCGATCCGGCGATGACAAGCACGGAGTTATCAATGACAAACCCCGCCGCCGCCGCCGCTAATCCAGAGTAGCTATTTAAGAGGCAGATCACCACCGGCATGTCAGCGCCGCCAATCGGCATCGTCAGCGTACAGCCCAAGCAACTGCCCACGATCACCAGTAGCCAGTAGAGGAGTGTTTGATTTGGATACGAGCAGACGGCCCAGATCAAAATCACAGTCGTGATCGCCAGGCCCAGATTGATCATGTGGCGGCTGGGATGGGTCCAGGCCTTTTTAAAAGCGGCCAATTCCTCGAGCTTGGCGAAAGCGACAAGGCTGCCCCAAAACGTGACCGCTCCGATGAGGCCCGTCAGTGCCGTGGCAATGGCAAACTGCGTCCACGGTACGAGATTCGTGGCGGCAGTTGCAGCGAGTGTTGCATCGGCACTTGTGGCCGCGACATTCATGTTGAAAAGTTCTGCACCCGCCACCAGCGTCGAGGCGGCGCCGCCAAAGCCGTTTAAGATTGCCACCATCTGCGGCATGCCGGTCATCGGATACTTTAGAGCCATTGTGGTGCCGATTGCAGCGCCAATCACAGCGGCTATTCCCAGCAGGATCAGCGGCCATGTGCCGTTGGCCGTTATGCTTTCCAGTACAGGCTTTTCAAAGCAGGCGGCGATGATGGCAATCGCCATGCCTGTAGCGCCGAGGTAATTACCCCGCACCGCAGTGCGAGGACTGGTCATCAATTTGAACGCCACGATAAACAGCATTGAGGCTGCCAGGTAGGCCAGATTGATCCACGCTTGACTTGACAATGACAACATAGGAGAGGGTGCTCTTGCGAAAAAGGATCACTTCTTTTTGGGACTAAACATTGCCAGCATGCGATGGGTGACCACAAAGCCACCGGCCACATTAATCATTGCCAGCACCACAGCCAGTAATCCGAGCAATGTGCCAAAACGACTGGAGAGGGCACCCGCGACGACAAGCGCCCCAACCACCGTGATGCCGGAGATCGCATTGGAGCCGCTCGTCAGCGGTGTGTGGAGTCGCTGAGGCACCTTCATGATGACTTCAAATCCGACCCACATCGCGAGCAGGAAAACGGTGAGCAAGCGGATGAATCGCGAGGCCGGATCCTCGGGACCGGCGGCATTGGCCAGAACGTATGGGAGCAAGAGATGCGGCATCGGGATGTCCATCGAGATGGGTTTGAAAGGCCAAAAATGCTAACGCGGATGAGATAAAACGGTTCTGTAGAAAGCAGGCTCGGGGGGGAGAGGGTCAGGTTGCAGCGAGGGATTCCAGTGCCGCCAGTCCAGCCCGCTCGCGCACCTTCGGGTGCACCAGATGGCCGCCGCGGGCAACGAGAGTGTCGCGGCAGATCTCGTCGTCGAGCGAAACCTCCGGGAGTCCTTGCTTGAGGAGGTGCATGAGAAATGTGGAGATGTTCTTGGCGTAGAGTTGGCTCGTGTGGAAGGGCACCTCGGCGGGCAGGTTTGTTGGGCCGAGGATCGTGACGCCGTCAACCCCACCGGTCTCTCCAGGCACTGTGCGTTCACAGTTGCCACCGCGTTCGGCAGCCAGATCTACGATCCCACTGCCGGGCCGCATCTGCTTGACCATCTCGCTGGTGACTAGCACCGGCGCTTTTTGGCCAGGGATGACTGCTGTTGAGACAACGACATCGCTGTCGGCGATGACTCGCCCGAGTAGTTCTCGCTGCCGAGCATAAAACTCTTCGCCCATCGCCTTGGCATAGCCGCCAGCGGTTTCGCTGCTGCCGGTTTCCAGGGGTAGTTCCACAAACTTTGCGCCGAGGCTCTGCACCTGCTCCTTAACAGCGGGACGCACATCGTAGGCGAGGACTTGGGCGCCGAGTCGCTTGGCTGTGGCAATGGCCTGCAGTCCAGCCACTCCAGCGCCCAGAATGAGCACCTTCGCCGGAGTGATCGTGCCGGCGGCGGTGGTCATCATCGGAAAAATACGAGGCAGGTTGGTGGCGGCCAGAAGGACTGCTCGGTAGCCAGCGATGTTGGCCTGACTGGAAAGCACATCCATGCTTTGGGCACGAGTGATTCGTGGCACTAGCTCCAACGCAAAAAGCGTTGCACCGCGATCGGCCGCCTCTCGGCAGGCTTGTGGCTCACAGAGCGGATCGCAGATGCCAATCAGAATCACACCCGGTCGGAGGCGATCGCGGTCGCTGGCCCAGCCATCGCCGTTGGACCCGCAGGCTCGCACCGAGAGGATGCAGTCGGCTGAAAAGAGTTCGTCGTGTGAGACAATCTCGGCCCCAGCCGCGCGATAGGCATCGTCAGAAAATCCGGCGGCCAAGCCCGCCTGAGTCTCCACAAAAATCTGAGCGCCGGCCTTGATAAGCGGGGCTACAGTCTGAGGTACGATCGCCACACGGCGTTCGCCCGGGTAAGTTTCTTTTGCGACGGCAACCTTCATCGGGTCATAGTGCCTATAGAGGATGTGTGATTTGCATAGGGCGCAGAAGAGGCGACGGGCCCTCGTGGACTTTGGATTCCAAGTGTGCTTTGAATTTGATTCTGTGACAACTGGAGTCAAAGAATGTGCGGGATGATCCAGTTGGGGCCGGTTTACGAAGATATCGAGCCAAAGAGGCGTCTTGTCGGGGCAACAAAGGGGCGTCTTGCTGCCAAAACAGGTCGCTGATAGACTCGGTCCGCGATAACGACCCCTCCACCAAATACTGATTTAGATCACCACCAGAGACAGATCGAAGCGACAGATGAAGACATACATGGCAAAGTCGGGCGAGGTGGTTCAACACTGGTGGGTGGTCGATGCGAGCGACAAAATGGTAGGCCGGTTGGCCAGCGACATCGCTACGGTGCTGATGGGCAAGCACAAGCCAACCTACACGCCGCATGTCGATACCGGCGACTTCATTGTTGTCATTAATGCTGAAAAGGTTCAGTTCAGCGGCAAGAAATGGCAGCAAAAAATGTATCGCTGGTACACGGGTTATCAGGGGTTGCGGTCTGAAACCGCCGAGCACCGCAGGGATCGAAACCCTGAACTGATCGTTGAGGAGGCCGTTCGCCGCATGCTGCCCAAGAGTCGTTTGGGCCGTGTGATGCTCGACAAACTCAAGATTTATGCCGGTGCCGAGCATCCTCATCAGGCCCAGCAACCGCAGGTTATGGTTGCTGGCGTCAAGTAACACCCGCTCCGGAGTAGGTTTGGATCCAGTTCAATTTCTCCTTCTTCCAGTTTCATTCTTCTACGTCCGGACGCTTGCAAAGAGGTTTTCGATGGCTGTTGAGCAAAACGTAAAATCGGCTCGATCCAATGGCGATGTGTTGGCAACCGGTCGTCGCAAGACAGCGGTGGCTCGCGTGCGTCTTCGTGCTGGGTCAGGCGCAATCAAAGTCAACGGCCGGGAAATCAATGCCTATTTTCCATCCATAAAGGACCAAGTGTTAGTATTCGGGGCTCTGGAAACAGTTGGCCGAAAGTCAGCAGTCAATATTGTTATCAAAGTAAATGGGGGCGGACCGTCAGGTCAGGCAGGGGCTTGCCGGCTGGGTATTGCCCGGGCGCTCAAGGTGTTTGACGCCGAATTGGCTGAACCGCTGCGTCAGGGTGGACTGCTCACTCGCGACAGTAGGATGAAAGAACGTAAGAAGTACGGCCTTCGCGGCGCCCGTCGTGGAACGCAGTTTTCGAAGCGATAAAGTCGCCCGGGCTTTGGTTGGTACAACCGCCGAAACCGTTACGACCCTTTTTTTCGGCTCTAACCTCCGATTGTGTTCCGCCGAGAGCCGAAGTCATACTACAGGGGAAGCGATGCGGCCCAAGTGCCGCCTCCGTTTTTATCCCAGGGAGGTGATGTGCCATGACGCGTTTTTTCGCGATAATTCTGAGCGCTGGAATGTTCTTGCTGGCGACGGGTTCAAGCCCGGCCGGTGAGCCTCGCGTTGCCAAGGGGAAGCGTTCAACCACGGTTCCAGCAGCGGCTGCTATTCCCGCTTTGAACTCGAGGGATTCTGCTATTGATGTGCTGGAGGCCGAGTCGCAGGGGCTCGTGAGCGTGCGGTATATTCCCAACGATTCGCGTTCGGCGCAGATTGTTGTCGTCAACCGTTCGCATCGGCCGCTGACGCTGCGGTTGCCAGCAGGTTTTACGGGCGTACCAGTGTTGGCGCAATTTGGTGGCGGTATGGGCATGGGCAACAACAATAATAATAATGTCGGCTTCGGTGCAGCTGGTCAGCCCCAGACGGCAGGCGGTGGCGGCCTTGGCCAGCAAGGCATGAACGGTGGCATGGCCGGCCAGGGCGTCCAGGGAGGGGGCGGCGCATTCTCGATTCAAGCAGAGAAAACGCGAGTTCTGCGAGTCACAACGGTCTGTCTCGAGCACGGTAAGCCAGAGCCGTCGAGCCGGTATCCTTATAAGCTAGCTTCGCTCGAATCGTTTTCTAACGACCCCACCCTAGCGGTTGTGCTGGAGAGCTTAAGCCGAGGAGAGCTTTCGCAGCGGGTGGCGCAGGCCGCTGCGTGGCACATTGCCAACGGCCTAACATGGCAGCAGTTGGAGGCCAAGATCATCGATCATGCCGGCAGCGATCCGGATGAACCGTTCTTTTCACCAGCCGAGCTATCAGCGGCTCATCAAGTGGTCAGCGTGGCAACGCAGGTGGCCCAACAACGGTCGCAGAAAAAGCAGCCCGTTGTCAGTCAGTCGGAGTCGGCGGCCAAGTAGCAAGGGCACAGCTTCTGCTCAAGGCATGGTGTTGAACACCCCGCTCTCCAGAGATCACTTCGTGGGCGAGTTTTTGCCACCCACTCGCGTAAAAAGCCGGACTGAGAAACGCAGGCAGATGTCAGAAGCTCGAGGCTGGTGCGAGGAGCGTGAACACGATCTGGTAGCGGCACCCGACCATTATGTGAGATGGCGTGTAAAGCGAGCCCATTTTCAATGTCGATGCTCTGCTTGCGATCGACAGTCTGTCGCCAGCTTGAAGCGAGTTGTTTTCCGTAGGGCAGCCTTACAAGGATATTCTCCCAGCTATGGCTGGAATCAGTATTCCAGCGATCGAGCAGGCGGCTCGACCCA
>QWQJ01000075.1 GCA_003670865.1 Planctomycetota bacterium
GTATCTCGCTTTGGATTCTGTTGTGACCTCCTCTCGTCGATGGCTAATCGTGGTCGTTTGGATTGCGTCATGGTTGTCCGACCATCACTCGCTTTATGCCCACGACTACCTTCATGGCACACTGGCCGATGAGCTTCTGGCAGATCAATTTGGGCTCGTGCGGGAGTGGATCATCCAGGTTCCTTTTGAATCGACAACCTATCGCTTGGAGCATGTTGTTGTTGCTGATGGCATCGTGATTGCGCAGTCGGGAGACGGCGGCGTGCACGCCGTGCGCACTTCGACGACCCACGCTGCCGGAGAGTCCCATGACGAATCCCACGCAACTCATTCCCACCGTCCCGGTACACTCCTCTGGAGCCATCGCATTGGAAAGCCGGGTGGCCCTGTTGAAGCGGCAGGCGTCGGAACGACGCTTGTGGCTGTAGCCCGTGACATCGATCTGTATGGACTGGAGCGCAGCACCGGCGAAACACGGTGGCACGATCGATTCCAACACATTCCCGTCGCCGGGGCGATGCCGTCTGGCAACTGGGTCTACGCGCCCTTGGATGCTGGCGGCGTGATACGACTGCCGGTCGATCCCCACCGGCACTTGACTGTCCGAAGTGCGGCCCAGACCCCAGCCCAAGCGGAGAACAATAAAAAAAAGTCGGCCAAAGCCCCGCAAAAAAAAGTCGCCGACAAGCAGGCAGAAGAAAGCCTAGCGCCCATTGCCATGAATAGTGGGGGGCACATTGACCTCGCTCCAGTGGCCTTAGCCGATGGAATTCTCTGGTGCACCACTGACGGTTTGCTGGTCGCCATTGAACCCTCCTTAAATGGCTGGGAACGGTCTGAATTAATGCTCAGGCACGCCCCCGCTGGTCCGCCGCTGGTGAGAGGAACTTCGATCTATGCAACGACTGCTCGCGGGGACGGCGGAGAATTAAAGCGCATCGATTTACTAAAGACAGGCGGCAACGGGCTAGAACTTCAATGGCAAGCGGCATTAGCAGGCCCCCCGGATCCAAGCATTTTTCTGAGCGGAGATACGCTCGTGATATCGCTCGGCGAGCGAGGCATCGCGGCTTATTCGGCCCAGCATGGCGGCTTCATGTGGCAGACCACGGTCGCTGGCAAGATTCTTGCCGTCAGCAGCAATCGCGTCTGGTGCATTGATCGCACGGGCAGACTTTCGGGCTTGGACCTAGTCGACGGTTCCCGCCGCGAGAGAATTTCGCTGGGAGGTCTGTCGCTGCCGGTTGTCAATACAACATCCGACAGCCTTCTTTTGGCCTCGGCCGACGGGTTGCTGGTCTCGCTGGCCCCTAGGCGTGCCCCACCAGCAGTCAAAACGCCGCCTGCGTCGCCAGCCAAGCAAAAATAGCCTGCTGAGCTCTCCTTACTCAAGTTGTCTCGCTGGCTTAAGGCGAGAGGGGTTTGAGTGGCAAATCTCTGTAGAAAAGTTCCAGCGACAAAATCAGGCAGCCGATTGAAATCGCAATGAATGCCAGCAGCAGCATTGCCGTATAAACACTCATCGGCGGACGGCGAGGAACAATTTTTTGATCATCATCAGCCATCGATCGAGTCCTCTGGTGTACACAGCGTGATCATGCCCTTATGAGGCAGAATTTTAGGCATCAGCCGCATCAGGCCTTGAGTCGCGTGGCGACCCGGTCACCCCGCTGGATAGTTCCGCGAAGGAACGCCTTGATGATCACGGCGATGGCTTTGTCGGGCTTCACGCTGACAACACGGACGCGGCCGAGGTATTGGTCGTTGCGATAGATTTCCAATTCATGCCCCATCTGTACGCCATCATCTCCGCCGAGCGAGACCTCGACCGAATCGTCGGCCACAGCGACGACAACACCACTCATGGAGGCCACCCGATCCTTGGGGAGACTGTCGATCGAAAGACCGCTCTGTTTCAGGAGTAAGCGGGCGTTGGCGACCTGTTTCTCTAGCTGAGCCTTGCGCTCATTAGCAATCACCAACAGTGACTCTCTGGCGTGCAGTTCACCAGCCAGTTCGGATGCGCGACCCACCTGTTGATCAACTTTTGCTTGCTGCGCTTGAACTTCTTTACGCAAGGACTCGACCGACTGGGTGGCTTTTTCCAGCTCCTCACGGGCACTGGTGAGTTCTTCGAGTACTTTCTTTTGTTCTTTTTCTTTTTCCTCTTTCTCGTCCCGCAGCGCACTCAACTCTTTACTTTTTTCACTCAATGCAACCTGTAGTTTTGCAACCACCTGATCGCGCGACGCTTCCGAGTTGGATGCTGCAGTCTGCAGGCGATTGATCTCCGTTGTAAGTTTTTCACGCTCTTCCTTGACATCCTCGAGTTGGTATTTCAAACCAATCGGATTAAAAGCGGTAGCCTCATCTCGCGTGCGTTCGATCTGCTCTCGCCAGTTGACATGAGAGGAGTAGATGGCGACCGAGAACGTCATGAACACAAGGCTCATAACAAACACTGCAAATACAAAAATCTTGCCGATGATGTTCATGGGGGACTCTTCGCTGATACAGTCAAAACCACCTTGAAAACGCTACTGGCTCGACAACCCGGCTGAACGATGCGTGAACCTCTCGTGCCGCCACAACGACTCAACTCTGGCTCGCCACAACGACTCAATTCAGTGTTTCCGCCAACGAGCCTAGAGTTAGATCGGCCAGCGGGTCAACGCTTCTCAAGGCTACCACGGCGAAGCCATTTTTCCAGCATTAAAACCGCTGCAATCGCCACGCAGGCCCCCATCGGCAAAGAACCCCACGCCAGCCAAAAGCTAGGACGGCCGTCAGGATACACACGGACCCGGAGCGCGGAAGTAGCCCGCCGTGGTCCTCGGGCCAAGAGCCGACCAGAGCCATCAATGGAGGCCGAGAAACCAGTATTCGCCGCAATGACCAGCGGCGTTCGGACCTCCACCGCCCGAAAGATGGCACTGGTCAGGTGCATGTCGAGTTCGCTGGATCCCCAAAACCATCCATCGTTTGTCAGATTGACAATGACATCTGGCCGCCGTTCTTGTCTTTCTAGGGAAAGCACAAGGGATCGCACCGCTTCCGGGAGCGCTGTCTCGTAGCAAATATTGGTTGCCACATTGTAGTTGGCAATGCGCACAGCGACCGGTGCGACTCCAGCCGTCAGCCCGGCCGGTAGCGGTGTGAGTTGATACAGCCAAGGAAATCGTCCAGCCAGAGGCACATATTCGCCAAACAGCACCGGGTGCATTTTCTCGTAGCAGTCCAGAGGCTTTCCGCCAGCATCCACAAACAGAGCACAGTTAAAGTTTTGCACCCCGCCAGGTAGTTGTGGCGAGATGACTTGCTTGTCGAGGCCAACAATCCATGTGCTGGCGTAGCGTTTGGCAAACGCGGCGACGGCATCCAGCCGCTCCTGTTCCAGCCAGCGATGGCAACGTAACTGGCGATCGGTAGCTGATTCGGACAAATTTTCCGGGGCTCCAACGGGACCAATTGCCTGCTCGACAACGCTTTCAGGCAGGACCTCTGAAGGATCAATTTCGAGTAATCCCCACCGCCACATTGTCTCTGGCCAGACGATGAGGTCGGGGCCGGCGGCACTGAATTCACCGCCGCTAGCACCGGCCAAAGCAGCGACGGTGAGTCGGTCGTACTCTCGCACGACCTGCTCAGCGGCAGCCGGATCGTGTTTGAGTTGCGTATCGATCGATCCTTGTACGAGCAAGACATCCAAGGGCACGCCCTGACGAGGTGGCTCTCCGGCAATCCGCCACGCACCGTACCCAAGCGCGGTAGACACGATGCCCAGCCCCGCTGCTGCATTCCAGATTTGTTGACTCACCCGATGACGATTGCCGTGCCCGCGATCGACCAGAACCGCCTGCCCATCTGGCAAAATCGCAGTTACGCTCGCCGCAACTGCCATCACAACCCCACTGACGCCGCAGGCCCCGAAACAATCAGCCAACTGGATGAGCGTGGTCCACCGCCACTGCGTATGACCCAAGCCGGCTAGCGTAAAGCCTCCAAAGAGCCAGCCCCGCAAGTGCTCAAACGCCATCCATGCAAGCGGCGTCGCTGCCACCAGCGGCCAATTCCAGTCATGCACAAGTCGCCTTGTTGTCCAGACAAAAAGCGGGACATAAATGGCCAAATACGCCGACAGCGTTAGCCAACCGATGGAGGTCGCCGGGTGGGGCAATCGAAGCCAGTGAATCGCGCCCAGCCAGTAAACAACCCCCCCAACCCACATCGCCCGCCACGGATGAGTAGCCCGCAGGGTCTCGACTTTTATAAGCCACAGCCACGGCAGCGGCGCCAGCCAAGCTAGCATCCACAGATCGACTGGCGGTTGCACCAGAAACATCGTCAGTCCGCCGAGCAGTGACAGCGACCAAACCTGGCGATTATCGGCAAACGGCGGCGTCATCTCTACTAGCATTTTATTTCACGGATCGATCAAGCAGACTCAACAACAGTCAACCATACCCGGCTCAAGACCCATCAGAAATCTGGCTCTGCCGGCACAACTTCGGCAATCACACCGCCAGTAGTCACCGTTTCATCCTCGTCTACCAGCTGGACCAGTCGGCCTGAAATCGGCGCTTCTAAATCAACGGTCACGCCACCAGCGAGCAATTCGACCACGCGATCCCCCTCGATCACAACCGCTCCCTCTGCCACCAGCCACAGCGACACCGTCAAAGGCATGCCACTGATGCCCAATTCGGGCACGCACAACTGGGATCGCTTGGAAGACACTGCGCTTCTTTTCATGCTCGAGAGACACTCCTATAATTTTTGGTTGCGTGGGCTGTTCATGTCCAGCGCCCAACAATCGGGCGTTCCCATGGGCCGTTCGCTTATGCAACAAGATGCAACTATTCCTGCTGTTTTAACCATTCCAGCAGCACCCGACCGACCGTCTCCAAGGATTGAGCAGAACAGGCTTGCGGCGTATCGAGCGTGGTGTGCCAGTGGGGGTAATCAAAATCGATGATGTCGCAGGTCGGGATTTTAGCGATCATCCGCAGCGGCACATGGTCGTCTTGAATGGTGTACTTCGCTCGAGGCACAAACTGCCGCACCTTGAGTCGCTCTGCCACACCCCAGATCGATTCCACGATTGGCCGCGTGTCGGGCCAAGAAACGCTCTGCTGCTCCTGCCAAATCTCTAGGTCTCGGTCGGCCACCATGTCAACAATCACGCCGCAGCGGTATCGATGAGCATGCCGGCCCGCTTGCTGCTTGGCAGCCATCGGTTGGTTGGCGATGTATTGCCGGGCAAAAAAATTGGAGCCGAGGCAGTAAGGGTCTCTCGCGGCAAAGACATACTCTTCGGCATCAAAGAGCACAAAGTCGATCCCCACACTGCCTTTGATGGCTGGCATTGCCTGCGCTAGTTCCATCAATAATGCCACGCCGCTGGCCCCGTCGTTGGCCCCGATAAATATTCCTTTTGGATCGACTGGATCCCGATCTGGAAACGGACGGGTGTCGTAATGAACTCCAATCAGTACGCGGTCGCGGCGCTCAGGATGCCATTCCACGATCAGGTTTTCCATATGCACAGCCGCACCACTACGGCGATCACGGATTTGAAATGCCTGCCCTGTGACGACGCCACCTGCCTGACGAAAATACTCCACAAGCATCTTCCTCTGTTTTTCCATCGCAGCGGATCCGCTGGGACGGGGGCCAAGTTTGCATATGGCTTTTAGATGCCGGAAGGCTTGCGTCCCGGAAAATGAAACACCCTCCTCACCGTACACTCCCCCGACGAGGCCCATGGCAGTCGCGAGGAAGACGATTGGTATGAAAGCTGACCGTGCGACCATTCCCAGCCGCCTGAAAAATTCCAGCGATATTCTTCCGGGTAGCGGTCGCATATGCGTTCCTAAAATCATTGCCGGCCAATTTCAGTTGTACGGCACAGTTTCCCGCCGTGGCTTTGAGTCTACCGGCTCAAGAACCACTTCTGACAGGCCACATGCACTCGCTCAATAGTCCCTTCCCTCCAAGTCCTGAGCCCTCTGGGAGTAGAGAAGCGGCAGCGAAACAGATACGCTAGGAGCGGATCTGTTTCAAACTATTTCTGATTCTTTCTCCTTTGGCAGATGCCTTCCATGCCCAGAAAGTTTTTCCGCCATGTCGGCCAACACGGATTGCTATTTTTGTGGCTGATCCTGCTTGTAGAGGCACCATTGAGCGTGCCTGCCCGTGCCGGCGGGGGACCAGAAAATGTGTTTTTGGTGGTCAACTCTGCCAGTCCCAATAGCGTGGCTGTGGCGAATGCATTTGCCTCGATCCGCAACCTGCCCCCTATCAATGTGCTGATGCTACCTTGGACAGCCAGCACAGAGAGCACGAAAATTGCCCCGTTTCGCGATCAGATTCTGACGCCCATCCTCCGGGCTATCGAATCTCGCAAACTCGCGCCGCAAATTGATCTGATTGTCTACTCCAGCGATTTTCCCTGGCGGATCGATTTTGCCGAGGAACTTCCAGCGGCGTTAGTGAGTAGTGATAAATTCCCGTCCGGCTCCCTGACCGGGATGACAATGCTGTATGCGGCTGTGCAAAGCCGCAGCCCCGCCTACCTCGACCCCGCTAGCAACCGTTACTACAAACCAACAAACGCCTTAGGTGTGCCGGCGGCAACAGAAGGATTTCGCAGTTGGTATGGCTGGGGACAACAAGGAGAATTGACGGAGACTCATGGCAACCATTACCTCATGGCCGTGATGCTCGGCGTGACAAGCGGGAGGGGTAACAGCGTTGCGGAGGTGATCGCTTCTCTCCGGACTGCCGCTGCTGCTGATGGCACTCGCCCAAAAGGCACGATTTATTTTATGACCAATGCCGATGTCCGCACGACAACTCGCAGCAGCGTTTTTGCGGCAGTCGTGGCTGAACTTAAAGTGCTCGGGGTGGCTGGCGAAGTGATCGCTGGAACGCTCCCTGTCGGTAAGCGGGATGTCGCTGGACTGATGGCAGGAGCGGCTGATTTTGATTGGACTCAAAGCGGCAGCAGAATTCTGCCAGGCGCAATCTGCGAGAATCTGACGAGCTACGGTGGGATTTTCACGCCGGGTGTCGGCCAGACTCCGCTCTCCGAATTCATCCGTGCTGCAGCGGCTGGCTCCAGCGGCACGGTCATCGAACCCTACGCCATCCAAGCAAAGTTTCCGCATGCCTCAATCCATGTCCACTATGCCCGTGGGGCTAGTCTCGCCGAAGCGTTCTACCAGTCGGTTCAATCACCGTATCAATTGCTTGTTGTCGGCGATCCACTCTGCCAACCGTGGGCCACGATTCCCAAGGTTGAGGTTGTAGCTTCACCTGATTCCAGAATTTTAGAACCGGGGGCAACTCTTTTTGGTTCGGTCTATTTCGAGCCTCGCGCACAAGTGCCCGATGGCAAGAGCGTCGATCGCTTTGAGTTTTTTGTGGACGGCATGCGACTGGCCCAGTGTGGCATCGGCGAGGGTTTTACGCTCGACACATTGCCAATGGCCGATGGCTACCACGAACTGCGTGTGGTCGCTCTTGAATCGTCGGCCATCGAATCGCAGGGCCGCTGGATTCTGCCGGTCTCTTTTTCGAATCACAAACGCACGCTGCGACTCAAGGCCGATCCGAGTCGCGTCAAGTCCTCCGGCACCGTGCGAGTGAGCGTGGCTGGCGAGGGATTTCAAAACGTGGTGGTCTTTTCGATGGGCCGAGTGCTCGGCCGTACCACCGGTACCGAAGCCACGATTGAAGTCCCGGCTGAACTCCTCGGTCGCGGTAAAGTCACCATTCGCGCCACGGGCCGCTCAGGCAGCGGCGCAGCCAATAGCGTCAATGCCCAACCCGTGACCATCGAGGTTACAGACGACTCGAGATAGCTGCGGCCGGCCAATTCGCGAAGACACCAGACGATTCTTCTGCTGGCTAGCGCACTGGATTGGTGGCTGGCAGAGCAGCCAGATCAGACCTTTGGGCCGGAGATGGGCCACTTCCCTTCCCCACATGGGCCTTCGAGAGATGATCGACAAACGCCCGGTCGGCTCCCTGCAAGACAAACACCTCGCTGGCGTTATCCGATAAGCCGTGGGGTCGCACGATGCAGATCACTTCGGCCTTGCCGTCGTGCTGCCGCACATGGTCGAGCAGCGCTCTCTCACCATGCGAAAGCGATTCAATCGATTGCGGCGACGGCGAGGGCAGCGTTCCTGTCGACGCCGTGGGCAGCGCGTCGGCGCGATCGCGGCGGTCAAACGACACGGCTGGCATTGCCTCTGGCATGCTGGGAACAACCATGGCAGCGGCGGCAGTTTGAGAAGCACCGGCCGCTATCCCACTGGGGTACGTGCTGCGATAAATGAAGGCCAATCCCGTTTCGTCGAGCTGTTCATGAATTGTGGGGAGAGCAGCAAAGAGCCCTTCGTTATCCGTTGGATCGGCTGCGTTACAAACCCCGATCAATGTGCCGTCAACACTAAACAGTCCTCCCCCGCTACGGCCTTGAACTGGCTGGCCTGCCACTTGCACATTGGCCGGTCCCAAATATTTATCCACGGCCGTCACACGGCTGTAAAAAACGGTTGGGTCCTTGCCGCCATTGCAGCCAACGGTTACGACCGGTTCACCAGCGGCGGCCAGACGGTCTTGGCCGCCCACACGCATCGGCTCGATTTTTTGTTCCGTAAAAACACTGACCAGCGCCACGTCGCGGTTTAAATCCCACGACACCACCTGCCCAGCCACACCGCGTGGCCCACCCGGCCCGAAGAGATCGACCTCGATCCGTCCCTTCCCCTTTGAGTCTCGAAAGATATGGCCGCAGGTGAGGATCAATGCCTCTCCCTCTCGACAGTCAATCACGGTGCCGGTGCCCCATGAAATTCCTTGCGGGTCTTCCACACGCAATCTCGCCGTAGCACTCATCAGCTTGCGTTCAAGGGCTGCCCGCGTTCCTGGGTCAATCGCTGCCCCCTGATTGGCAAGCACCTGAGATCCTAGAGTGGCCGTCGTTTTTGCATTCCGACGGGGATCTGGGGTTCGCTCAATCGCTGCACCTCTATCAGCCCTGTGCGCAGCAATCGCACTGCCAACCACAATGGCTGCCTCGGGCGACTGAAGCTTGACCGGGGGCTCGGTGAGCAGCGGAGACTGGAGCGCGGTGGCTGGAAACGGAATGCCAGGAATGACAGCCTTGGCCGGCACGGCCGTGGCGACCACAGTGGGGGGACTGGCCGAAGGCCGGCTCTTGGACAGCAGGTTTTCTAGCTCTGCATGCGTTGTCGCGCCCGCGATTCGACCCACTTCATGCCCCTTAACTAGCAGCACATAGCACGGCACGCCAGTGACCCCGAAACGTTTGACTAAATCCCCTTCGCGATCGACATCGATGTGCCGAACGTTCCAGCCCGCGGCTGCGACCTCGCTGATCAGCGGGGCCATCGAACGGCAGGGACCGCACCATGTGGCCGAGAAATCGAGCAGAACAATATCGGTAGCAGCGATCACCTCACGATCAGCAGGAGTTGCTGCGAGCGTTGATCGAGTGGTCCATTGGGTCGTGAGCAACGCCAGGCACAAGAGGCAAGCACTGGCATGCGACGGTCTGTTTCGGAGGGTGAAGGGCATCCGTGGTTCCATGTGTGGTGATCAGGCGTCGTGACCCAGCGGCGTTTGGGCAAAAGAAACGGGCAGCGGAGTGTGAAATAGCCGATGAGAGATGTTTGATCGCCGTTGAACGAGCCACTGTGGCCAGCTCTCCGTGAGGGGGCGGGATACTGTCGAGGGCTTTGCCTGGCGACAAGACCATTTTTTTCCTTCCGGGCGTGAATTGCGGCCTTCCCAGTCATCTATTGCCTGCGCTGTTTCCCCGTTTCAACACAGCCTCTTACACTCTGTCTTCCGCGGATCACCCAAATCCTCGCGGCCCTTTCATTTCCGCTTCTCAAAGAGTAACGACCGCCGTGCAGCATCTCGATCGACGACCCCGTCGCATTCTCGCCACCTCTGCCCTGCCCTACGCCAACGGTCACATCCATCTGGGGCACTTGGTCGAATACATCCAGACCGACATCTTTGTGCGCTATCACAAATTGCGCGGTGAACAGGCAATCTATCTTTGTGCCGACGACACGCATGGCACAGCAATCATGATCCGCGCGCGAACTGAGGGCCGTAGCGAGCAGGAACTCATTGCCGACATGAAAGAGGCCCACGTGGCCGACTTTGCTGATTTCCAGATTGAGTTTGATCATTATGGTTCAACGGATAGCCCTGCCAATCAACGCCGTTGCAGTGAGATCTGGCAGTCGCTGCGGACGCGAGGGCTGATCACAACTCGCAATGTGCAACAGCTCTACGATCCTCTCGCGGGTGTCTTTCTTGCCGATCGATTTGTGCGGGGCACATGCCCTCGCTGCAAGGCAGCCGATCAATACGGCGACTCCTGCGAACAGTGCGGCGGCGCTTACAGCCCCGCCGATTTGATCGATCCGGTGAGCACGCTGTCGGGGGCTCAGCCAGAAGTGCGTTCGGCGGATCACTTATTTGTCAGGCTTGAATCGCTGCATTCATTTTTGACCGAGTGGACACAGTCATCGGGAGCGCTGGATCCTCCGATTGCCAACTATTTAGCCGGCCACTTTCTCAATGAGCCGCTGCGCGACTGGGACATTTCCCGTCCGGCCCCCTACTTTGGATTTGAAATACCAGATGCTCCTGGGCACTACTGGTATGTCTGGTTCGACGCCCCGATCGGCTATCTGGCAGCCACCACAGAATGGTGCGCCGTCAGCGGTGAATCGTTTGAATCGTGGTGGCATCGCGGGCAGACCGAACAGCCGGCTGCTGAAATCCACCACTTTATCGGCAAGGACATCACCTATTTCCACACGCTTTTCTGGCCGTCAATGCTGGAAGTGGCAGGCCTTGCCCTGCCGACTCGTGTGCGCGTGCACGGCTTTCTTACGGTCAACGGCCAGAAGATGTCGAAAAGCCGGGGCACGTTTCTGCTGGCACGCACCTATTTGGACCACCTCGATCCGGGAATGCTGCGCTACTACTACGCCACAAAACTTTCCGGTGGCATCGACGACATCGACTTAAACCTCGAGGAGTTCACCGCAAAGGTGAATGCCGATCTGGTCGGTAAGGTTGTCAATCTAGCCAGCCGCACCGCTCGCTGGCTAGAAGCGACCGGCCTCTCAGCGACGTATCCCGACGACGGCGGTCTCTTTGCCGAAGCGGCAGCTGACGGCGAGGCGATTGCAGCCGCGTTTGAGGCTTGCGACTGTGCGCGGGCAATGCGCATCATCATGGTGGCCGCCGACCGGGCCAATCTTTATGTTGATACTCAGCAGCCCTGGAAGCTGGCTAAAGCAGGCCCTGGAAGCGCTGCACAGCTGCAAGATGTGGCCACTGTGGCAATCAACCTATTTCGGCAGATCGCTGTCTATCTTTCGCCGGTATTGCCTGTTTTTTCAAATCAGGTTGGCGCACTCATCGGTGGAGCGATCCGATCGTGGGATGAATCCCAAACGCCACTGGCTGGGATTTCTAGTGGCGTCTTTACGCCGCTCATGCGGCGTGTGGAAGCAGGCCAGGTGGCGGCGCTCATCTCGCAATCGCTGATCGAAACAGGCACTCAAGCACAACCCCAAGGAGTACAATCAATGGACCCACAGACCTCGCTAGAAACCCCGTCAACTCCGCCGCTGCACATTCCGCCCCCTGCTGATTTAGGCGCGGCGCTGACTGCAGAACCACTGGCCCCAGAGTGCACGATCGACGATTTTTCAAAGGTCGATCTTCGCGTGGCCCGGATCGTTGCGGCCGAAGAAGTGGCTGAGGCAAAAAAACTTCTGCGGCTCACGATCAGTCTGGGCGGCGAGACAACGCGCACCATTTTTGCCGGCATCAAAGGCTTTCATACGCCCGAGTCGCTAGTTGGCCGGCTGGTTGTGGTGGTCGCTAATCTCGCACCCAGACAGATGAAATTTGGCTTGAGCGAGGGGATGGTTGCGGCGGCGAGCGGTGCGGGTGCTACGGGTGTCTACCTTCTCTCTCCCGACAGCGGCGCGCTGCCAGGCATGCGATTGCATTAAACGTGCCCGCAGATGCGGGTGGCGACTGGTGTCAGATGCGGCCCGGGCTCTTCGTAATGACTGCATGACTTTATAAAGGGGCTTCAACGCCAACTTCGATGTCAATTCAATCGATTCTTTCGCTTCGCGCTCGTGTTCGCTCGGGCGTGCGACAACTCTTTGATCGCTTGGGGTTTTTGGAAGTCGATACGCCGACTCTCTCGCCCGAGGTCTTGCCTGAGGCGCACATCGAGCCGATCGCCGTTTTTCTTGATGGCCAAAGCCGACCGCCGCATTATCTCCAGGCCAGTCCGGAAGCCTTGATGAAACGCCTTCTGGCTGGCGGTGCCGGGCCGATCTACCAACTGGCCCAGGCGTTTCGGGCTGGTGAACACAGCAGCACTCACGACAGTGAATTCACGCTCCTTGAATGGTACGCACCAAAAACCACGCTGAGCGATGCTTCGCGAGTCTTGGAGCAGCTCTGCCAAGAGGTGCTGGGCACCGGTGGAATCCAACGGCTGACATGCTCGCAGGTCTTTTTAAAATATGCTGGCGTCGATCCTCAAACCGCTTCGCTCCGCGACTTAGAGCGTGCGGGCCAGCAAGCGGGCTTGCAACTGCCGGAGGGTCACGCTGAACTGCCCGCGGAGGTCGCCTGGGATTTTTGGTTTGAAATCTTGCTGGCTGAGGTAGTCACACCCAAGCTGGGACGCGGCCAGCCTACGATGCTGGAGGCGTGGCCGGTGTCGCAGGCGGCGTTTGCCAAGCTTGATAGAGCATCTCCGCAGGCGGCACTACGATTTGAACTCTTTGTCGAGGGAGTGGAACTGGCCAACGGCTGGGAAGAGGAAACCAGCCGCAGCGTGCTGCGTGCCCGAATCGATGCCGCCAACCGCACCCGCGTTGCCAACGGCCGCAAATCGCTTCCGCTACCAACCCAGTTACTCGCTGCGCACCGCAGCGATGGACCCGATAGTGCCACAAGCAGTGGAACAAAAAGTCTTTGCATGCCAGAGGGCGTGGGTGCCGCCCTGGGTTTTGACCGGTTGGTGATGCTCGCAGCAGGAGCTGATTCGATTGCTGCTGTCCGCTGCTTCAAATCGTCCCACGCCTGAGTGGCCGGTAGCGCGAGAGACGCAGGTGGGACTAGCGAGAGCCAACTTTTTCGCACCTCACAACGGCCCAGCGTTCGCTTCTTTGACCATTTTTAAGAGTCACGGTCGGTTCCAGCGTGATTCGCAGGCTGCATGTTCCAACTCTCGCTTGCACCACCCACGAAGGACTGAGCGATTCCTCGTTTGGTCCTTCGCAGACAATCTGCCGAGCAGTCTCTGATCCACACGCGCTGACAACTGCAATACCAGCAATCGATTCTGGCAGTGGCAGGCAGATGCTTCTGGCATCGACCAGCCGCTCCTGCCTAATGGCATCGAGCCAAAAACGGGCTGACTCAACCGCTCGCGTGCCGGCGATGAATCGGTCTGTTGCCCTCGCGGTCACCGCTTGCGTGCCAAAACCAATCGAGAGAGCCATGGCCGACAGGGCGGCCAGTCGTCCTGCCTTACGGCGCTCGCCTCCCACATCAACTAGCGCCGCATAGGAGAGCCCGATCCCCACCACCGGCAGCACCCAGAGTAACGGGCTGGCCAAGCATAATGCGGAAATAAAACCGGCTACCAGTGCGACCACAGCCAGCATGCTCACCGGCCGATAGGCAACGCCCTCGCTTTGCTGGCCATTTGTTTCCCCGCTTACGATCTCATTGCTTTGCATTGACTCGCAGTGCCTCCTCCCCCTCAAGCTTGAACCGCCGATCCGCGTACCTCAAAATAAAATCGGCATCCTTGTCAAAGATGGCCCTCTCGTTGTTTCCTGGCCATGCAAATGGACCGTCAAGCGACGAGTTTCGCATCCACGAAAGCCACTTGCGATCGGGAGACAGACCAAAAAACATTCTGGCCTGCGGCGTCTCCTGTACCAGCCATCGCGGCACCGCGGCAGTATGCAGCGAAGTGGCTGTAAATGCCACCATCACCCAGCCGCTCAGCAATGCCACGATGGGCGCTCCACACAATTCGATCTGCCGGAGAAACTTAACTTTTGTCCGCGAGACGCGGTCGGTGATCTCGCGGAGCGCTAACAATACAATCGAAAAGATGCCCCACATCGAGAGGAAGTCGAGTAGGAATGTGTAACTCGGCACAAGTTTCTCGAGTGAAACTGTCAGCACTCCAAACCACGCCGTCGCCACGGTCGCTGCCACGAGCACATTGAGAAACATCAGCATGGCGCTCCACAGCCCCTCCCGCACCAAGAGGAGCGTGACCGTGATGAAAACCAGCAGTAACACAAGATTGACGATCATGGCTTTGGAGTTTCCTTGGCGCGAACCCTTTGGCTCACATTATTGCCCTTAGGCCTTCGAGAAGACGCGTTGCATTTCGTCCAGTGATGTGATTCCCTCGATCACCAGCAATAGCCCCTGATCCCGCATCGGCCGCAGGCCGTCTTTCGCGGCCGCCTGCTTCAACAGTTGGGAATCAGACTTTTTGCTGATTGCCTGCTTGAGCGTTACCCCAGAGGCCAATTCAAAAATTGCGGCCCGGCCGAAATAGCCTGTGCCACCGCACAGCCGGCAGCCGTGCGGAGAGGCTCGCTTGAGGTTTGGCAGTTGCTCGATTGTACGCTTAAACTTCAGTAAAAACTCAACCGGTGTTGGATATTCCTCCCGACAGCGGGGGCAAAGCTTTCGCACCAGTCGCTGTGAAAGTGAGCCAAGCATCGATCTGGCGAGCACCTCTGGCGGAATGGCGCAGGCGAGAAGCTTGGCAATGGCCTCAATAGAATCTGTGGCCTTCATGCTGAGAATCACAAACTGTTGCTTGTCAGCCAAGTGGGCCAGTTCAACCGCAAGCCCCGCATCGCGAAGATCTCGTGTGATGATGCCGCGAGGATACTCCCGTAAAGCCACCTGTAAGGCAGCCACTGCCGTGACGCCCGTTCTTGTATCGAAGATCACGGGTTTGACATTTTGGATTTCTCGGGGAGGCATGGCGGCATCCTCTAAAGAGATAAAATCTCGCGTTAAACGATCGGTCGATCCCACCACCACATCAAATGTTGTTGTCAGGCCAGAAGCTGGCGGCGAAGAGAGTACGAGTAGCCCTTTTTCGAGCGTGACGAGATTGGCCATCCCCTCGGCAATCAGCCCGACCATTCCCAAATCACTAAAGGATTTAAAGAGCAGACCGATCGGTTCGATATGCACCAAGAGCTGCGGACCAGTTTTGGCCGTCTGCGATACCAGCCGGCAATTTCGCAGCTTGCCATCGACCTGTAAGGCAAAAACGCCCGACTGTCGGCCGTGCTGCGCTGGATCTAGGCCGGCAAGCGTCTTGAGCGATACGAGAACTGCCTCGCCAACGGGCTGGATCGGCGGAGTCGCGTCAATCCAAGTATCGGTCTCTTTTTTATTCTTGGGGGCCAGCCGGATGCGTGGGGCATGCCAGACCCCATCCACCTCATGCCGCACAGAAAAAAGGTCTGGCTTGGCCTCCAGGAGGACGCTTAGAGCCCTCGCCATCACCGCCGCCAGCATCACCTTGCGGGCCTCTTCAAATCCCGCCGTAGCAGAGCTTTTGGTCAGACGAGTTGTGTTTTCATCTGCATTTTTGCCGCCAGCAGCTAGTAATGCCACTGCTGGTACAAGATCCTCTTCGGCACCACCGGTTGCAATCTCATAGCCAAACGGACTCAAAAATGCAGCCAGAATGCGGCGGCCGTGGTCACGCGTGAGCCACCGTTCCGCCTTGCCCACTTTGGGATTTCGTAAAATGATGTAGACAATCACCGGCCCTAGCCACATCACAAGCATTAAAAACTGGCCCGCGAGTACCGAAGGAATCCACCAAGCAAAAAGCGCCGTACAAAAAAATGGAATGGTGATGACGGCCCCCCAGAGATTAGGGCGGATGTTATGCCGCGCACTGTCACGGGTGAGGCCATTGCTCGTGGCCATCCACCCCACAGCCAAAATCCACCACATCAAGAGTGGCACGATCGCCAAGCTGCCGCTGGCCCCACGGGAGAGCCATTCAGGGCTCGGCTTTGGCCAGCCAGCCTCTGCTCCCGCCGCCATAACGCACGTGGGGCGAGTCGACAGCAGCATCGCAGCCACTGTCGACAGAAAGAAAAACACCCGATCGATTCCCAACTTCCCGCAGCCCATCAGGAAACCCCAATGCCCTTGAGAAGCATCGTCAAGGCCTCTCGATTAGGGGCAATTTCCAGGGCGTCGTTGCGGTCGATCAAGCCCTGATCAATCAGGCTTTTGAGACTCACCGTAAAATCTTGCATGCCATTGCGAACTGATTTTTTAATGTGGTCGGCCAGCAATTGATCCTGCCCCTCGAGCACATATTTTCGGACCATCACATCAAATGTCATGAGTTCCACAACTGGCACGCGACTCACTCCGGGCTTGATCGAGCGGATCAGTTTTTGCGCTATAATACCCTTCATATTAAAGGCGATGGCACTGCGTAGCGCAGAGTGCATCGCCTCCGGAAAAAGATCGAGGATGCGAGTGATCGTCGTGGGGGCGCTAGAGGCGTGGATAGTGCCAAAAACAAGGTGCCCCGTTTCGGCCGCGTGAATCGCGGTCATAAACGACTCCTCGTCGCGCATTTCACCGACCAGAATGATGTCGGGGTCCTCTCGAACGGCATGCTTCATGCCGATGGCAAAATTTTTGACATCCTGACCCACCTCACGCTGGTTGATCAGGCACTTGTCTTCGGTAAAAACAAACTCGATCGGATCTTCCAGCGTGAGAATGTGCTTGCGATAGTTTTGATTGATATAGTTGAGCATCGCCACAATCGTCGTGCTCTTGCCCGAGCCAGTCACGCCAGCCAGCAGCACAAGACCTTGATCAAACTTGCACAGATCTTCGATGCCTGGAGGCAAATAGAGTCCCTTGAAGTCCGGAATTTTGTTGTTCACGCGGCGAGCCACCAGACCCAATGCCCCTTGTTGCTGGAGTAGGTTGACGCGAAATCGCCACCTCACGCCCTCGATCGTAGCCACGTGTGCGAAGTCGCAGCCCCCCTCGTCTTCGAGAATTTTATGCTGTCGATCGTTGAGCATCGGCTTGCACAGCCGATTCATCTCATCGTCGTCAATCCGCGGAGCCTTGAGCGGTTGCAGTGCGCCTTTCACCCGAATGATTGGCGGCTGGCCCACCTTGAGGTGCAAGTCGCTGCCTTCTAATTTGACGAGTGCTTCAAACAGCCGATCAATTTCTAATCGCTGCGACGAACCATTGCTGGAGACCGCGGGAACAATCGCTTGATCGGCTGCTGGTTTGGTTGTGGCCATGAGGCTTGAGGGCTCAATCTGGTCGTTGGGGAGTGATCGCCAACCGTGGCTCGACAATCAGGGACATGGGCGGGCGGACGGGTATGCCCCGTCGTATAAAGAGCTCTTTAACTTCTTGAATCGTACACTCTGCGAAGTGAAAGATGCCAGCCGCTAGGGCGGCATCGGCCCCACCGTGCTCGATCGCGTCGGCGAGGTGCTCGGGCTTACCAGCACCACCGCTGGCCACTACTGGAATACCGACGCAGCGACTGACGGCTGCTGTTATCTCCAGATCGTAGCCGTCGCGGGTGCCGTCACGATCCATGCAGGTGAGAACGATCTCGCCTGCCCCCATCGATTCGACTTGCCTAGCCCAGGCCACAACTTCCAGCCCTGTCGGCAGGCGGCCACCATTGACAAACACTTCCCATACTTCGCGGCCATCACGCTGCACCCGCTTGGGATCGATATTGACGACCGTCGCGCAACTGCCGAGGCGATCGGCAATTGCAGTGATCAACTTCGGTGTGTGAACGGCAGCAGAGTTGATGCTCACCTTCTCTGCGCCGGCTTGAATGAGCCTGGCCGCATCGTCAAGCGTGCGGATGCCGCCGCCGACCGTGAAGGGCATGAAGATTGTCTCCGCCACGCGACGGACCACATCGAGCATGATAGCGCGGCCTTCATGGCTCGCAGTAATGTCGAGGAAGACCAGCTCGTCAGCCCCTTGTGCCTCGTACCGTGCCGCCACCGCCACTGGATCACCGGCATCAATCAGATCAAGAAAACGCGTGCCTTTGACGACGCGGCCCTTCTCGACATCCAGGCAGGGAATGATCCGTTTGGCAAGCATGACTAAAACTTTTCCTTGTCTTATGACTCTATCCGCCCGATACGGCCGGCATCGGGGCTGGACGCCATGGCATAGAGACGCTTTGGGATCCGGCCGGCAAGGAACGCCTGTCTGCCGGCATAACAGGCCGCCTGCATCGCTCTGGCCATTCGCAAAGGTGAGGCTGCGTGGGCGATGGCTGTATTCAAAAGCACACCGTCAACGCCAAGTTCCATGGCCACTGCCACATCGCTTGCAGTGCCAACACCAGCATCGACAATCACCGGGTAGTCGGGGTCACCATCTTTGAGATATTCGAGGCAGATTCGCAGATTGTTGGCGTTGAGAATCCCTTGGCCTGAGCCGATCGGGCTGCCGGCTGGCATGACGCTGGCCGCACCCAAATCCTTGAGGCGTTTGGCAATCAGAGGATCGTCGCTGGAATAGACGAGCACCGCAAAATCATCCGCCACAAGTCGCTCGGTGGCCTCTAGCGTGCCCACGGGATCAGGTAGAAGCGTCCGCGCGTCCCCCAACACCTCGAGCTTCACCCACTCCGCACCCGGATTGCCGATGTCACGGAGTAACTCCCGTCCCAAGCGGGCCACGCGCACTGCATCATCGGCCGAAAAGCACCCGGCTGTGTTGGGCAAGAGCGTGTACCGCGACAAATCAATGTGTTCAAGAATATTTTCACCGGCGGCATTGATAAGCCGTTCTCTCCGCACCGCAACCGTCACGCAGTCCGTGCCAGAGGCGGCCAAACAGGCGGCCATCTCGGCATGGCTGGCATATTTACCCGTACCAACAACCAACCGACTCGAAAGGGTTATACCGCCTATCCGCAGGACAGAGTCTTGCAGACTTTCGGAAGCTGGGGAGTTTTCAGGGGTAGTGAAATCGCTCATCGCAACGCCTTGTGAAGGGAATATGGTTCTGGGAAGGGTGGTTTGGTTTGGCCGTTCAAACCAAGCCTGCAATCACAACTAGGATCAGCCGCCGCCCACCAGCGTGACGATTTCGATACGATCGCCGGCGTGGAGCAGGCAGTCTGCCAGCTTGGCCCTCGGCATAACCTGCTCGTTGACTTCAACTGCCAGCGGCCGGCCCTCCAAGCCAAGAGACCCTACCACTTCTTGAACACTAACCCCGCTCGCTACTCTGGAGGGCGATCCATTGATCGTGATGGTGATGCTTTCGCCAGTATTTTCGGACGGTGGTTCAACGGTCTTCTGGACCATCATGCATGTACCTGGTTATTCATTCGTAGATTACGGAGCTTTGGGACCGCCGCCACGCGGACGCACCACATTGAGGAGTTCAAGCGGTGAGACGCCCTGCGCCTGCTGTGCGTTCCAAGGGATTGCGTAGGCTGCAGTCGTGCCCGTCGATGAATCGGTGACATAGAGCACTGACTGCGCCACACGCTGCCGGGTCAACGCAGCCAAGCCGGAAACAAGTAGAAACTTGGGGTTTTTTGCCTGCCCCGGCTTAAATCCTAAGTCCTTGAGCACATTGTGCTTATACGACCCGCCAAACTGGCCCGTCACATTGAGCATGCCGCCAGAGATGTCGCCGGTGTCAACGTCGAGCATGAAAAATGCTTCGGTATTAAGGCCGTCCATCGTCACGGTGCAAACCGCAAACTTATCATCCGACTGCGATGTCACAGCAAACGCTTTAGGCAGCTCATGATCTCGAGCCAACCAACCGCCCAGCACGACTCCGCCGATTCCGAGTGAAAGGCCGCAGCACAATGGCCAGTAACGATAAGACGCAAAGGATCGCGGGGCAACCATCATAAAAAGCCTCCCTGTTCTGCGGTTCTCTATTTTTTAGGTTCTTCGGGCTTCGCTTCGGCAGCAGTTGCCGGAGGCACTTCATGCCTCACCGACAGCTTGAGTTTGCCGATGGTGTGAACATCATTGAAGAGTTGCTCAAGTGTAAAGGAAAGCGGCGCTCCGGCTGAGATTTTTCCATCGGCCGCGATTTCAAAAGTTGCCGCGTGATCCTTGCCGACACCACCCTCGATGGCCCATCCCGTCCCTGGATTGTCGTCGACGGCTCCTGATATCCCAAAGTTTTGCTGTTCGTAATCGGCCTTGAACCCGGCGAATTTTACGTCCGTCGGTGTTTCCGTCGAGCCCGGCGGACCAAACATGATCGCCAATTTACTGAGCACAAAATTGCCGTTGGGTGCACGCCCCGGACCTTGGCTCGGCAGGCTTGGATCGGCGAGTACCTCAATTTTAAAGGCCTTGGGCTCAATTCCAGCAGGCAAAACAGCCTTGAGTGTGTAGGTGTCTTTGGCGAGATTGCCAGTGATCATGACGATGCCGTCGGCGGCAATCGACCCGCTCGCACCAGCTACGCTAGTGAACGCAGTCGGCACAAGCGGCGACCACTTTTGGGCATCGGCTGAGGCCGCTGCGGGCGGTGCTGGCGGAGGCGTTGGCGGGGGTGGCGGCGGCGGTGCGAGTTTGGGCTCTGGAGTCGGCAGCAGCCGACCGCCCACATGGCTGCCAACAAAAATGGTTTTGCCATCGGGTGAGAAATTCACACACCAGACGCTCGACTTGGCTGCCTCGGGGCCCACTTGCTCAGCCTTGGAAATGACATCCCAGAGTTTTACAGACCCATCGAGACTGCCCGTGGCGAGTCGCGTGCCGTCGGGAGAAAAGCTGGCGCTTGTGACCCAATCTTTATGACTTGAGAGCGTGGCAAACTCCTTGGAATCGCTGGTGTTCCAGAGCTTAATCGTCCGATCGGCACCGGCCGTTGCGAGTTTGGAACCATCTGGGGAATAGACGACCGTCCACAGGGAGTCGGTGTGACCCTCCAGCTTTCCCTTCTCCGTTCCAGCGGCAACATCCCAGAGTTTGACCACCTTGTCGCCACCACCAGTGGCAAGCGTTGTGCCATCTGGAGAGAAGGCAATGCTCGTGACGGGACTGGCATGGGCGGCAATCAGTTTTAGTTCAGCGCCGTTAGCCGTGTCCCAGATGACAACCGAACCGTCCTCGCTGGCGGTGGCCAACTTTGATCCATCTGGTGAGAAGTCAAGCGACCGCACCCAGCCTCCATTTTTCTTGGGATCACCTTGTCTCTTTAAATCATTTTTGAGCGTGCGGCTGGCCAAGTCCCATAGTTTTACAAGTCCGTCATAGCCCGCGGTGGCGGCCAGCTTGCTGTCCTTAGAAACCTTGACGGCCCAGACGGCCGTGGGATGACCCGACAGATCGCCGATGCGGGTTGAGCCATCGGCTTTCCAGACAACGATATCGCCCGGCCGATAGAGCAAGCTCTCACCGCCAGCAGTCACGAGCAGCATTGTGTCGCCAGAGTAGTCGGCCGCAATGACCCACCGCGTAAAGTCTGTCAGATTTGCCGCAGGGACTGGAGTGGCCGCAGGGGCGGGAGCGGCATCGGCCGCAATCCCAATCGGCTGCGTCATCGCAACACCCATGACTGTCAGCACAAAGCAGACGCTCGGAAAAAAGTTCGCCGGTACAATAAAACTTCTCATGCTTTAGACTCTCCTCGAGGCTCTCCGTGGAATAGACCGCTCGTCTCTAGATGATGCTAAGTCATCCGAGGCACAATGTGAATCGGATTAGAAACACCGACCTGGGTGTCGCACGACCGACGCGGTGGAGTATAGTTGGCGTCAAGAGGTTTCGCCCGATGGCTCAAACAACCCGTAAAACACTCGATAATTCCCGGCACGCCGTGCTGATCTCCAGCGGCGACTTGCGCGAGGAGGCCAACCGCGTTTGCTGGCCTGCCCAGCAGGCGCTCGAATACGACCTCGGCAGGGCCTGTACCGCCGCTGGCTGGACGCTCGATCGCGGCCATGCACCGTCGCGCTCGCGGGGCCATGGATTCATCGCAAGTGCCCGGGAAGGCCTCGACGTTTTTGAAACAATCAACCCGCAAGCACCGCTGATTGTGGCGGAGGCGGTCTGGCAGTATTCCCACCATGTGCTGCCGGGATTGACGACGCACAAGGGGCCGATTCTGACCGTGGCCAACTGGAGCGGGCAGTGGCCGGGGCTGGTCGGCATGCTCAATTTAAACGGCTCGCTGACAAAAGCCGGCGTCACGTACTCGACGCTCTGGGCCGATGACTTTTCCAGCCCAAGCTTTAACCGTCACTTGCAAGCCTGGCTGGACAGCGGCCGCGTCCACCACGACACAAGCCATGTGGTGCGACTGGGCAAAGTGAAGCTGCCGAGCAAGCTCTTGCAACTCGGCGAAGGCATCGCTAGCCAACTCCAGCAGCGCAAGGCCCTGATGGGCGTCTTTGATGAAGGCTGCATGGGTATGTTCAACGCAATCATTCCCGACCACCTGCTGCATGCGACAGGTGTTTTCAAGGAACGCCTCAGTCAAAGCGCGCTCTACTTCGAAACGATGAGAGTCAGCGACAGCGAGGGCCGCGATGTTTTTCGCTGGCTCGTAAAAGCTGGCATGCAATTTCATTTTGGCAGAGACGAGTTGACCGATCTGACGCGAGGCCAAGTGCTGCAGCAGTGCAAGATGTACATCGCCACGCTACGAATCGCCGATCGCTATGGCTGCGATCTGGTTGGCATCCAATACCAGCAAGGACTCAAGGATCTCTTACCAGCCAGCGATCTCGTCGAGGGCATGCTCAATGAATCGAAGCGGCCACCGGTAACGGCCGAGGGTTCATCCAGAATCCTGTTGAAAGGGCGGCCCCTTTTGCACTTCAACGAGGTGGACGAGTGCGCCGGTCTCGACGGCCTGATCACGCAGCGGGTGCATGAAGCGTTGGGCGAACCGCTGGAAAATACGCTGCACGACATCCGCTGGGGTGACTGGGATCAGTCGGGTACAACCGACCAGTGGGTCTGGGTGTTTGAAATTTCCGGTGCTGCCCCCCCGTCGCATTATATCGGTGGATGGAAGGGCGCGCAGGGCTACCGTCAGCCGCCGATGTACTTCCGACTCGGTGGCAGCACGCTGGCTGGCGTGAGCAAGCCCGGCGAGATCGTCTGGAGTCGCATCTGGGTTGACAATGCCAACGGTCAGGAAAAACTCTGCATGGATATTGGCCGCGCGCAGGTTGTCAAACTGCCAGAGGCCGAGACGCAGCGGCGACTCGATGCCACGACTAAGCAGTGGCCAATCATGCACGCGGTGACCTACGGCATCTCACGGGATCAGATGATGGCCCGTCACAAGGCCAACCACATTCAAGTGGCGTATGCCCACGACGCGGCTGGAGCCGATCGTGCCGCCCTCGCAAAGGCGGCCGTCGCGCAGGCGCTGGGCATCGACGTCTCTTTCTGCGGTACGCGAGGCCACGGCTCCTCTGCGTCCCTCCGCTGGGACGCATCGTAAATCGCAGCCGCGGCACTGAGGGTCTTGCAGATGAAAAGGACTACAAAAGGCTATCTTGGCGTTGACGCTGGCACGCAGGGCTTATCCTTGATTTTTGCCGACGAATCGCTCAACGTTCTGGGCGCTGGCGAAGGCTCCTACCAGATGGTGGCCGGCCTAGCCGCCGAATGCTACGAACAGACGCCCGCTGATTGGGAGCAGGCGCTCACGTCTGCGGCCATTGAGCTGCGATCGAGACTCTCGGCAGCAAACGTTGAGATGGATGTGCTGGCCATCGGCATCTCCGGACAAATGCACGGCGAGGTGCTGGCCGACAACGAGGGCCGATCGCTGGGAGCGGCGCGGCTCTGGTGCGACAGTCGCAACGAGGCCGAGGGACACGAACTCACCGAGCGATTTGGCGTCAAAATGCCCAAGCGGATCACCGCCGCTCGCTGGCTCTGGACGATTCGTAATCAGCCCGATCGTGCGGCACGCACCGCGCACCTCACGACCCCCTCCGGTTGGCTCGCCTATCGCCTCAGCGGCCAATGGAACCTTGGCATCGGGGATGCTGCCGGGATGTTTCCTATCGATCAGGCAACTCTCAATTATGACAAAAAATTGCTTGCTGATTTTGATGCCATCGCGCGGTCGGCGGTCGGCGGCGAAGCGGTGCGGCCACTGCGAGAACTTCTCCCTACGGTGCGGCGGTGTGGCGAAGATGGGGGCACTCTCACTCCCGGTGGCGCTGCCCTTCTCGGTCTGCCTGCCGGCATACCGATCGCGCCGGCCGAAGGCGATCAGCCCTCGGCACTTGTCGGGTCGCTGATTGCGGCGGCCGGCGAGGTGGCCATGAGCTTTGGCACGAGCGTCTGCGCCAATTCGGTCGGCGATCGAGCATTCAAGGGCGTCTCCCCCGCGATCGACCATTTCTGTGCCCCCGATGGCAAGCCGATCAACATGGTCTGGCTACGCAATGGCACCACCTACATGTCGACGATCATCGAAATGTTTGGGCTAGCCTGCGGCGACGAAAGCGGTGACGCATTTACCCGACTGATGCCGCAACTGCTTGCCGCCAAAGACGACTGCGGCGGCCTTGCCGCCCTTCCCTTCATGGACGATGAGCCTGGCGTCGGCGTTTCGCATGGAGGCACCGCACTTGTCATCGGGCTCAATCAACACAATGCCACGCCGGGCAATGTGGCCAAAGCTGCACTTTTGGCCACTCTTTTTAATCTGCGAATGGGGGCCGATATTTTGGCCGAGCAGGGCTTTTTACGATCGCAGATCATTCTCTCTGGCGGACTCACTCGCACGCCCGAGTTGGGACAAGTTGTAGCCGATGCATTCCAAACGCCGCTGTCGATTTTGGAGGGCGGCAAAGAGGGCACAGCCTTTGGCGCGGCGCTATTGGCAAAGTTTCGCGACAAGACAATCACTCAAACAGCTCCTGACTGGACAGCCTTTCTTGCCTCCCATACTTCCGGCTCTGTCCGACGATTTACGCCACACGCGGCGGCGGCTAAAATTTATAATCGCGCCTACGATCGCTACCGCCGTTTGCTAGGGGTTCAGGAGCAACTCCAAAACGCCCTTCGGTAACGGCTGCCGCCGGTGATTCTGGGATGCAAGCCACCTAGCCCACTGCCAGCATGCGTTCGAGGGCTGTCACGGCCCACTTGGCCGTTTCATCGTCGACGCGTATGAGATTGACAGGCTTGCCGATCGCCAAATGTTCCAGGCTCCAGCAGAGGTGTGCCAGATCGATGCGGTACATGGTCGCGCACATACAGACAACCGGCGAGAGAAACCGAATCTGTTGTTCGGGGTAAAGCTGCTCCAATCGCTTGACCAGATGCAGCTCTGTACCGATCGCCCACTTTGTACCGGCGGGGGCCTGTTCGACTTGCCGGATAATGTAGCTTGTGGAGCCCGCTTGATCGGCTTGATCGACGACTTCCATCGGGCATTCGGGGTGGACGAGTATCTTGATATCGGGGATATTTTGCCGCATCGCTGCCACATGCTCCGGTCGAAACATGGCGTGCACGCTGCAATGCCCCTGCCAGAGAATCACGCGGCTCTTTTCCACCTGCTTGGAATCATTGCCTCCAAGGCGAGGCTCGTGCGGATTCCAAAGGCACATCTCGTTAAGCGGAATGCTCATCCGCTTGGCCGTATTGCGACCCAAGTGTTGGTCGGGGAAAAAAAGCACGCGGCGACGCTGCGCAAAAGACCACTTGAGCACAGCCTCTGCGTTGCTCGACGTGCAGACGATGCCACCATGCTTGCCGCAAAATGCTTTCAGGCTGGCGGCCGAGTTGATATAGGTGACAGGCGTGATCTCGCTGGTGTCAATGGTGGTAGCCAGATCGCTCCACGCATCCTCCACCTGCTCGATCGCCGCCATGTCCGCCATCGAGCAACCAGCGGCCATGTCAGGCAGGATGACATTCACGCGACGGCCTCCCCGGGCAGCCACCTTGTCGGGACGGTTTGCCAAAATGTCCGCCGTTTCAGCCATGAAGTGAACACCACAAAAAACAATCGCCTCGCAGGTACTCCGCTCGGCGGCCGACTTTGAAAGCTGGTAGCTGTCCCCCTGCAAATCAGCATGTGCAATCACGCCGTCTTGCTGGTAATGGTGGCCTAAAATAACGAGCCTCGGCCCCATCTGTTGCCGCACGGCCCCAATCCGCGCGGCCAGCACGGTGTCCTCCATGGCGCGGTAATCGGGCAATGATGTGGCAATCGGTGGCAGGGCAGAGAGTGGCATGGCATCACTAGTATAGATCACGACGACCCCCGTGCGAAAACGGCTTCAGACGCTATACTGCTCCCTCGGTAGGTCTTTTCTTTTTTTCACATCGTTTTGAACGACTCATTTTTTACTTGTAAGGATGGCAGAAAACCATGGCGCGAAAAGTAGTAAACCGCAAGGAACTCCGGGCCCAGTCAGACGCGGCAGAGGCACGGGCCAAATCGGCGAAAAAATCGAGTAAAGAAAAGCCCGTCAAAGAAAAGCCCGTCAAAGAAAAAAAAGCTAAGAAAGAAAAAGTTGCCAAGGAGCCAAAAA
>QWQJ01000071.1 GCA_003670865.1 Planctomycetota bacterium
ATAGAGCAGGCCGCGGTTAAAGAGTTCGCAGAGTGCCCACCAAACACTCTCGACATAGCTTTGCTGGTAGGTGACGTAAGCATCCGAGAGGTCGATCCAAAAACCGATTCGCTCGGTGAGTGTTTCCCACTCTTTCATGTAACGCCAGACCGACTCCTGGCAGCGGTGGATGAACGCTTCAATACCGTAGGCCTCGATCTCGGCTTTGGAGTGGATGCCGAGTTCTTTGCAGACTTCGACTTCAACAGGCAAGCCGTGCGTGTCCCAGCCGGCCTTACGCTGGCAGAGTTGGCCTCGCATCGTGCGGTAGCGAGGATAGAGATCCTTGATCGTACGCGTCAGGCAGTGGCCGGGGTGTGGCATGCCGTTGGCTGTCGGTGGCCCCTCGAAAAAGACAAACCGTTTGGCTCCCTGCCGTTGCAAAAGTGTTTTTTCGTAGATCGTACGATCTCGCCAAAACGCTGCCGTGACAGCTTCGATGGCGGGGAAGTCGGGCTGGCCGCGAACAGGCTCAAACATGGGTGACCGCGGCGGTGATCAGGGCCCTTAGCTTTGGTTCGGCAGAGCGTGCAACGGCCAGTATGTGTTCGACCGTTGCTACCTCTAAGTGGTCGGGCAAGCACATGTCAGTGACGACTGAAATGCCCAAGACCCGCAGACCAGAATGGACGGCCACGAGCACCTCCGGCACCGTCGACATACCCACGACATCAGCCCCAATGGTGCGGAGAAAACGATACTCCGCTCGCGTCTCTAAGTTGGGGCCAGTGACCGCCACATAGACGCCGCGGTGGGCGGTAAAATCTTCTCGGCGGGCCACAGCCAAAGCCGCATCGATTAAGTCGGGGGTGTAGGGGGCCGACATGTCTGGGAAACGCGGCCCGAGTCGCTCGTCGTTGATTCCCACCAGCGGGTTACCATTCATCAGATTGATGTGATCGTCGATGATCATGATGTCGCCTTTACGGTACTGCGGGTTGAGACCGCCTCCGGCATTGGTGACGATCAGCAGTTGGACTCCAAGACGCTTGAACACCCGAACAGGAAACGCGATCTGCGCGAGAGGATAGCCCTCGTAGGCGTGCATCCGGCCTTCCATCACGATCACGGGCACGCCCTGCAAAAAACCGCAGGCGAGTTGGCCAACGTGGCCGTGAGCCGTCGACTTTGCAAAGGAGGGGATCGATTCGTAGGGGATCGTCACTTTGTCTGTGATGGCGCTCGTCAAGTCACCCAAGCCGCTGCCCAGAATGATGCCGACGGCTGGCCGCTGGTTCCAGCGATCGGTGATCGCCTCGGTGGCGGCTGTGATCTGGTCGTACTGCTCGAGCATGAGTCCCGCTTAATAAGTGTCAATCGCGGTCGATTAATGTCTGAAAATCAGTTCGTTCTCGCAGCGTTTCAAGGTCTGGGTCGGCTTCCATATGGGCCAAATCGTCGTAGCCCAGTTCGATCGCGGTGGCGAGTTCGTCGATCGCATATTCTGCTTGGCCAGCTCTTGCCAGCGAGCAGCCAAAATTGTAACGGGCTAAAAAATCGGTGGGCAAAAGTTCAACCAGAAGGCGGTCGATCTCCACCGCTCGCGTGAGTAGACCCTTGCGAGAAACGATTTCACCTAAGACCCGTAAGACTTCAACCGAGTGGTCGTTGCGGGCGAGTAGTTTTTCAAAGAAATCGACATCAAAATCGAGTTGGCCCATCGTGCCAAACCAGTCGCCTGCCTGCTGTCGGCTGGCCTTGGCGGAACGGCTCTCTTTCTTGCCAGCCTGCTTGCCGCGATTCTGTTTCTCCGTGGCGCCTTGGTCGGCGTTGGGATCATCGGGAATAAATTGTGGAGTGTCGAGGCCGGACATAGCTCGCTCTCAGGGTCGGGAGTCTCTCATCGCACAAATACTGAACGCTACTGACGCAATTTAGAAGAGTCAAAAAAACTATTTTTTTCTTCCGCCACCTTTCCCGGGTGGTGGCAATTCGGGCTTGGCGTCTTCGGGGTGATCCCAGTCTGGATCGGTTTCATCCTCCTCGAAGTCATCATCGAAGTCGTCGTCAAAGTCTTCAAAGCCGGCTTCTTCTTCAATCGCGGGAGGTGGCACAACGATGTCCTCTTCGTCGGCTGTATCCTCATCCGGTTCATCGACGGACGTGAGGTTGTGGGGCGAGGAATCAAAGAGGCCACTGCGAGAGGGGAGACCCAACGGTGTATGTACCAAGGGCCACGCCAATGGGCCGCTCGGCAGATCGGTGCAGTCGGCCGCAGGCTGTCCCAAAAAAGGCAGCGGAAAATCAGCTAACGCTCGCGGCAAAGGAGAGGTGCAGGGAGCAAAAATGGAAGCGTATAGAATCATTATCGGCTTGTGGCTTCTAGTACTGGTGGGGTCGTGAGTGGGCTCTCTAAATAGCGGTATTGAATGCGATGCTGGCGAGGGCGGTCAAGAGATCGGACTACCAAGAGATCGGGGCTAGACCCAGAGTGTTAATAATTTTCGCCTAAAAGTCACTACCCGCTGCAAGGACCCGCTGTCTGGCAGAGAAAAAAGCGGCTTCTGAGGCTTTAAGAGCAAAGCCTTTCTGACCGCTGACGTCAAGACAAGCTCTGGTAGGAAGGTGCCTCATGGCTTGTCGAACAGCAGGAGTCATTCAGGTGTGGTAATCGGCGTTGAGTCGCACATATTCAGCCGTCAGATCACTGGAATAAAACCGAATCGACTGTTTTCCAAACCCCATCTCGACTTCAATCAGCGTTTCCCGAGCGGCTTTGATCAACTCCGAAACAGCACTGCCGTCAAATGGCACCGGTGCCCCGTGCTCAAACAGCAGCGTGCCATTGAGTCGCAGCACCAGCCTGCTGGGGTCAAACTGCACGCCCGAATAGCCCGCTGCCGAAACGATTCGACCCCAATTTGGATCTGCTCCGGCAATCGCCGTTTTGACCAGTGGGCTGTCGGCAATCGTACGGGCAATCTGCCGAGCGGCGTCGCGCGTCGGGCATCCGCTCACCTCAATCCGCAGCACATGCGTGGCCCCTTCGCCGTCGTCGGCAATCTCGCGAGCGAGTGACTCACAAGCGCTTAAGAGTGCCGTGCCAAAGGCGGCTAAGGTTTCACCGCTGAGTGGTGCGGCATTGGCTGCGCCATTGGCCAGCAGCAGAACGGTGTCATTGGTGCTGGTATGACCATCCACGCTGACGCAGTTGAATGTGCACTCCGTTGCCTCGCCGAGGAGTCGCTGCGCATCGGCGGGGGTGAGTGCGGCGTCGGTAAGGATCACGCCGAGCATTGTAGCCATTCGAGGCCCAACCATCGCAGCGCCCTTGGCCATGCCAAAAAGAGTGTAGGTGGTAGCTGCCGCGGTGAACGTTGAGCCAGAGAGTTTGGGTCGCGTATCGGTTGTCAGCATACCTCGGGCGGCCTTCACAATCGCACGCTCGGTGCTTTCAAGCGTGGACGCCACAAGGTCGAAGCCGTGTTTTATTTTTTCAAGTGGCAAAAATTCGCCAATGATCCCTGTCGAAAGCACGAGCATAGCCGACTCTGTCACGCCCAGTTTCTCAGCCGCGGCTTGGGCCATGCTGCGAGCGTCGTCGAGGCCCCGCGTGCCGGTGCAGGCGTTGGCATTTCCTGAGTTGATGGCAATGCCCCGAAAGCCGACGCCGGGCGTGCGGTCACGATCAAAGGCCACAGGCGCAGCGAAAACAAGATTGGTGGTGTAGACGCCAGCGGCCGTTGCTGGCAAATCGGAAACAATCAGCGTGATGTCTTCGCGGGTGGGATTGCGTTTTAAGCCGGCATGCACGCCGCCCATACGAAAGCCGCGAGGCAGCGGCGGGATGGGCAGACGCAAGGAAGTTTCAGCAATGCTCATAGTGATTAACGGATTGATTGTGCTGGCGTTGAGTCAGAGGTTTAAGGGAAGAGACACTCGTAAAGAACAAAAGACGCTCATGCGACGCTGCATATTAAAGAAGGCCGGTGGTTTCAGGCAGTCCAAACAGACAATTGAAATTTTGAACGGCAGCACCGGATGCCCCTTTCAGGAGGTTGTCGAGGCAACTGATCAGGAGCACTCGGCCACGCACAACCCGGGCTGTGATGTCACAGAAGTTTGTGTTAGCTGTGTCTTTTGTGGCGGGCAGATGGTCGACAATGCGCACAAACCGCTCGCCAGCGTAGGCCGTTCGCAGCAGTCGCATCACATCCCCTTCGGCAATGGGCTGCTTCGGCTTGATGTAGAGCGTCGAGAGAATACCCCGGTCCATCGGGGCTAGTTGCGGCGTAAAAATAATTTGTGGCACAACGCCAGCGAACCGGCCAATCACCTGCTCGATTTCAGGCGTGTGTCGATGCCGCCCGACATTGTAGGCCGACATGCTCTCGTTGCATTCTGGAAAATGCGTCATGAGCTTGGGCGATCTGCCAGCGCCGCTGACACCGCTTTTTGAGTCGACGATAATGTCGTTAGTCTCAAACAAGCCGCTTTGAATCAGTGGGGCCAACGGCAATATGGCTGATGTTGAATAGCAGCCGGGGTTAGCAATCAGGGACTCGCCACGAATCTTTGCCCGAAACAGCTCAGGCAGGCCGTAGATTGTTTTACCCAGCCGGGGCGTGTCGGGATGCTCGTGGCCGTACCACTCCAGATAGGTGGCCGCATTGTCGAGGCGGTAATCAGCGCTCAAGTCGATCACTTTCGCGCCGCCGGCAAGAAGCTGTGGAATGATCTCGGCCGACGCGCCGTGTGGCAAACAGCTAAAAACACATCGAGCGCGTTTTGCCACTTCAGCGGGGGAGAGGTCTTCAAGTGATACGTCGAGTCGGCCGACCAGGCTGGGATGGACGCTCGACACAGGCGTCTGGCCCTGCTGTCGACTGGTGGCAGCCACAATGCTCACGTCCGGATGGCGGAGCAAAATCTTCATCAATTCCAAGGCCGTGTAGCCGGTGGCTCCCAGAACAGCAACATCGATCATCTCTGTACCTATCTCCCTTTTATAATCATCTGTTTCTGAAAGAGGTCGATGAGCCAGCGGGCGACGCTCCGCTTGCTACCTTTTTTTTCACCCACGCAGGCGTGTGAACGATCGTAGACGGTGACAGAGGTTGTGGTGGACTCAAGGGCCCCAAGATCGTTGACCACAATCAGATCGCAGCGTTTGACGGTTATTTTTTCAAGGGCCCGCAACGGGTTCGCGCCGGGCTCAAGGGCAAATGCCACCATCCACTGATGAGGCTTTGCGCGTCGGGCCAGGGTGGCAATCACATCGATCGTGGGTCGCAGTCGCAGCGTGAGCACCGTGCCCTGGCGGGGAATCTTACCAACAAGGCGTTGCTCTGGTTCAAAGTCGCAGGGCGCGGCTGCGGCAATGACGCCGTCGCAAGCAGGGAGTTCCTGCAACGCTTGAGCGAGCATCTCGGCAGTGGTCACGATCGGCAGCACGCGGGCGTTGCGAGGGTAGTTGACGGCAACCGGCCCGCTGACGATTGTGACGGTGTGGCCGGCAGCCAGCGCCGCCTCTGCCAATGCCTTGGCCATGCGTCCGCTGGATGCGTTGGTGACATAGCGCACATCGTCGAGATACGCCCGAGTGGGGCCGGCTGTGAGCAGAATCTTTGCCATCGGCGTGTATGGTCGCAGGAGCCTGTTGGCTGGTGTCAGGAATGCGAAGACGGGTTGGCCGAATGTGCCGAAAGCAACTGACGGATGACTGTCGCGATCTCTTCAGGTTCGGCCATTCGGCCTGCGCCGTGTTGCCGACAGGAAAGCCAGCCGGTGCCAGGCTGGATGATCGTGACGCCATCGGCTGAGAGTTGCAAAACATTTCGCTGCACCGCTGGCTTGGCCCACATGGCGGAGTTCATTGCCGGAGCCACGAGCACCGGGCTTTGGGCGCACAAATAGAGCGTTGTCAATAAGTCATCGGCCATGCCGGCAGCAGCCTTGGCGAGAAAATCGGCGGTCGCGGGAGCCACGATCACAAGGTCTGCTTGAGCGGCCAATTCGATGTGGGCGCCCAGCGGATAGCGGCCAGGATCAAAGCTTTGCGTGGCAACGGGCCGGCCCGTCAGCGCTGCAAATGTGGCAGCACCGATAAAGCGTTTGGCATTGCGGGTGAGCACCGCGGTTACCTGCGCACCTTGCTGCACCAGCAGGCTTACAAGCGCGGCTGACTTATAGGCCGCTATGCCTCCCGAAACGCCAATCACAATTTCACGACCTTTGAGCATCGGCATAACAATTGGGGCCGTGGGTGAGTCGGCGTTAGAGCCCCGTGGGGTCGAAGTCGAGCAAACTGCCTGCCTCGGAAGAATCACCAGTGATGCGAAGGTTGGCCGAAGTATCAAGATAGATTTTATCTTGCTTGATCTCTTCAATCACAATGGTCATGTGATCCTTACTCTCGATATTCACCAGCGGTCGGCCGCCGGCATTGAGAGCAACCATCCGCTTTTGAATCAGTGTGGAGAGCTTAAATCGCCCGCCGACCTTGTTGACAATTTCCTCTTCGCGAAGATCGTCGATCATGATTGTAAACCCAGTGACTGGGCTCCTGCTGTTGTTGATAAACCGACGTCAATAAGGATCTGTTTGATTTCCGAGACTGCTGCTGCAACGCTGTTGTTGATCACACGGTGGCTGTACCGATCGGCCAAAAGAAGCTCGCGATGGGCAACCTCGAGTCGACGAGCCATCGCCTCGGGTGACTCTGTACCGCGCCCTTGCAGACGTTGCAGAAGTTGATCGGGGTGGGATGGCTCGACAAAAATCGTGACAGCTAAAGGATAACGTTTCAGAACTAAAAGGGTACCCTCCACATCAATTTCCAGCACAACCCACGTTCCGGCGTCAATTCTCGGCGTCACTTCGTCGGCCAGCGTGCCATACCAGTGCTGTCGGCCGTAGACCTGACAGCACTCAAGAAAGTCGCCCGCTGCCTGTCGTCGCTGAAACTCTTCGGGTGACAGGAAATGATAATCAACGCCGTCTTTCTCGCCGCTTCGAGGTGGTCGGGTCGTAGCCGACACGCTGGGAATCAGTTGGGGCAACTGGTTTAGCAGGACCCTCAGGATCGTTGTTTTACCAACTCCAGAAGGGCCAGAAAGCACAACGAGTTTACCAGGCGTCGCGGTCATTGAGATGTTGTACTGTAAAAGAAAGGTGGGTTACAGGGTCTCAACGCCGCCCGTATCGTTTTCGTGATTTGCGGCAACCAGAAAAGTGTGTGCCGATCACTCGATATTTTGGATGAGTTCGCGCAGCCGCTCAATGCGGGTTTTTAATTCAACCGCCGCGTGGGCGATCTGAATGTCAAGCGACTTAGACGCAATTGTATTGGCCTCGCGGGCAAGTTCTTGGGTGAGAAAGTCGAGCGAGCGACCGGGCGACTCTTCGTTCAAAAGGCGGTCAAACTGTGACAGATGGCTTTTGAGTCGAACGAGCTCCTCGGCAATATCGGAGCGGTCGGCGAGAAGGGCTATCTCACGGGCCAGATCGCTTTCGCCGAGTCTTTGTTGCGTTGTCGGATGGGCCGAATCGAGCAATTTGTTGACGCGATCGAGTAGCCGAGCGGCGTGTTCTTCGACCACCACCGGCACGCGAGCGTAAATCGTTGTGACAATGCCTGCGATCTCGGCACAGGTAGAGCGCAAGTCACAGGCCATCGCCTCTCCCTCGGCCCGGCGCATGCGGTCAAGTCGATCGAGGGCCTCCGCGAGCGCCTGGGAAACGACCGGCCAGAGAGCCAGAATCTCCTCACCGGCGGGCTGTTTTTCAGCCAGCACCCCGGGCAATCCCAAAAGCGCATCAATCGTCTGAGGCGGGGGCAGATTGTGGCGGCTGCAGAAGTCCTGGACTCGATCGAGATAGGCATCGAGCTGAATGCCGTCAAGACGCTTGGCGGCCAGCGATACCGGCCCGCTGACATCGAGGGTGAGTTGCACGGCTCCCCGTCGCACGCGGCTCTTAATGGCAGCCTCGATCTCGGGCTCCAAAAGGGAAAAGCCTTCCCGCGCTCGCATCGTCAACTTGAAGAATCTGTTGTTAACGGTGCGCAGCTCAATGCGACAGGTGTTGTGGCCGACCGTTGCCATCGCTTCGCCGCAGCCCGTCATGCTCAG
>QWQJ01000090.1 GCA_003670865.1 Planctomycetota bacterium
AGGGGCAGTGGCCATAAGAAAAACGGTGACCGAGCGATGAGTGGTGTGAGAGAGTGGAGCCTTATGCGAGGGGAAAAATGAAAAACATCAGCCGTCGCGCCGGGTGAGGATCGGAAAATTATGGCGTTCTCCGCGGCCCTGCAACGGATAGTCTTTGCGGAGCGGGTGGGCGGCAAACTCCTCCGGCATAACGAGCCGCCGCAAGTCGGGATGCCCAGCAAAGTGGATGCCAAACAGATCCCAGACCTCGCGTTCCAGCCAGTTGGCTGCTTCCCAGAGCGGCACGGCACTGCGGATGGTCGGCGCCGGATCATCGACATACACCCGCACCGTCAACCGCTGATTGGTCGTGGTTGAGGCGAGCAGATAGACGAGGCCGTAGCGGTGTTTGGCACCGCGGTATTCAAGGTAGTCAACGCAGGTTACGTCGACCAGCAGGTCGAAGCCGCGGTCTTTAAGAAGCTCAAGCACTTCAAGCGAGTCTTGTTCGGGAACGACTAGGCGCGTCTCACCACGGTAGACCGATGTTTCCATCGTGCCGAAGTGCGCGGCTAGGGGCTCAAGAATGTCGTCGAGCGGGGGCGGTGAGTACGGCGGGTGCGGCATGAAGGTGGGTAGTGGTGGCAAACCGAAAAATAAAAGACCAGCGTTAGCCCCGGGCAGACGGCAGCACAATGCTGCTGCCTGTCAGCGGTGGTTTCAATGAGAGTTGTTGTTGGATCAACGGATTGCGAGCCGCATCGATACA
Organism: Planctomycetota bacterium; assembly: GCA_003670865.1. GTDB lineage: Bacteria > Planctomycetota > Planctomycetia > Pirellulales > UBA1268 > BAIKAL-G1-2R. The sequence goes on from QWQJ01000090.1 coordinate 749, forward strand.
AAGCAGATCAGCCGACTCAACGAGCGCCCGTTTGCGCAACTGCCGCTGTGTGGTGTCAAACTCGCGGCCGGTGATCGTGCCCTCGGCTTGAATCTTATCTTGTAGGTCGATGATCGCCTGAATCAGTTGCTCGGGCCGCGGCGGGCAACCTGGCACATACATGTCGACCGGCAGAAAGCGGTCGATTCCCTGGACCACTGCATAGGTGTCAAAAACACCCCCCGTGCTGGCGCACGCTCCCATCGAGATGCACCACTTCGGTTCGTGCATCTGCAGCCATATGCGCTGCAGAACCGGAAGCATTTTCATGACAACGCGGCCGGCCACGATCATCAAGTCGCACTGCCGAGGGCTGAAGCGAAAGACCTCCGCACCAAAGCGAGCCAAGTCGTGCTTGCTGGCTCCTGTGGCCATCAATTCGATGCCGCAACAGGCCGTCGCAAAGGGCATTGGCCAGAGGCTATTTTTACGGCACCAATTCGCCAGTTCGTCTAGCCGACTCACAACGACATTCTCGGGCAGTTCTAACGCCATCGAAAAACCCCCTTTCGCCAGTCGTAGGCGAAGCCCACAACAACGAGTGACAAGAAGAGCATGGCTCCAGCAAACACCAGGCCGCGACTGGAAACCAGTTCGCCGGCAACAGCCGCATCAACGCCCGCCGACGATCGACTGGCAACAGCCCACGGATAGAGAAAGAGCAATTCCACATCAAAAACGAGAAACGTGATCGCGACAAGATGAAACCTCACATCAAACCGGCGTCGCGTATCGTGCACCGGATCCATACCACTTTCGTAGGGCATCTCTTTGACAGCCCCGGACCGCCTCGGCCCAATGAGCTGTGCGAATGTGACCAAGCCCACCGAGACAGCCGCCGCGATGGCAACAAAAAGCAAAACTGGAAGGATGGCGTCCATGGCTGGGAGCGAAGAAAAGGAGTCTTCGTTTGTACGGGTTTTTTGTCGGTGTGGGCTTTTTTATTTTCCGGAATTGGCGGCTCTTAAGCCTGCCGTCCACTAGTCTATTCATGAAAATCGGCGGCGTAAGGGCACTTCGTGAAATTCGTCACAAAGTCGCCGCTTTTTCTAGAAGGCGGTGGATTTTAGGCCCGCCGCCGGCTCTTGCAAGGATCTTGAGTATACCGATGCAGCCGGATACAGACCAAAAGCTGATTCTTATGAGCCCATTTGCAAAAAATGGGCTCCAGCGGTGGGCAATCAAAAATTGCTGAGATTCATAGAGACGCTGGCCCCAAATATGCCGCTCGTAAGCGTCATGCCGCCCCCCTGATTGTCGGCAAAAGGGGTCTTGCCGCCGCCCTGACTGCGGTACGGAGAGTAAGCCCCAACACCACCCCCCTGACCCTGTGCCATGGCCATCGCCGCAGCCTGGGCTGTCTGTTGCCGGGAGAGTTGGGCTTGGTCGACAAGTTGCTGACGGCTTTGGTCAAAAGCGGCACTCTGTTGCTGGAGACCAGCCCGCTTTTGTTCAATCTTCTGAATTTCTTGGGAGAGTTGTCCGGCCGACATATGCACAACATCGGGCATGTCTTTGAGGAATTCATTTCGTTTACGATCAGACATAACGGACATGTATTGCCCCACCCAGGCTCGAGCTTCCTGTGCCTCAGGCGCATCGAGCACCTTAAACTTGGCATCCAGATCGTCCAGCAAATATTCAACCTCATGCGACGACATCTTGGCCACGCGTTGGTTCAAATCGGACTTGATCTGCTGCACCTGCTTGGCCGGATAGATCTTCTGGGTAGCGAGCCATTCGCTCAGCTCAAAAATAGCCCGACGCCAACGCGGACTATGGAGGATTTCTGCCTTCCGGGCCAAGTCACTCTCGACAGTGGTTGGATCGGCGGCGTTTTCGCCGGTTCCGGATAGTGCAGGTTGGCTTTTGGGATCTTGCCCGTGGACGGTCGCTGACAACCCAACCCCGAGCAGCATCAGCGGCACAGCGGCGTATCGACAGGCACTGCTGCTTTGTGAAGGCGTCATTGTAAAGCACTCCCTGGTTTGCGGATCATCGTCATATTGACCTGTGGCAAATGCTCGCCGCCAATGTGCGTGTGGAACGATCTCCACGTGCAGCGGTCTTTTCCGTTGTAGACATAGATATTGAGCGAAGACATCTGTGTCCCGTCGGCCATTACCGACGAGGCCTGCGCGATCCAGGCATCCCCATCTTTTTTCCAAACGCCCTCACCATGGGCTCCGTCGCCGGCAAACATCCAGGAATGAATTTCTCTGGCCAAGGGGTCCCAACCGATCCGCTGAGAGATATGGCTGAGCGATGTCTGGCCTTTGATTATTTTCATGTCACGGAGCAAAAAAGTGCGGGCTGCATTCCACCGCACCGCGATTTCCATCGAGGGGGCATTGTCGGCGTTTGCTGGCACGGCGGGATCGGTAGGGTCTTTCTTCTCGGGGGGCGAATGCGTGTTGTCAACGACCGTCCAGTCGCCCACCATCCAGTCAAGATCTGCCAACTGGACGGGGCCTCCAGCGGGCTCAATCTTAGCTTCGCGGAGGCTGGCGATGTGCCACTGCCCCTCCTGCTTGAGCCATGTTGCCGTGAATCGGCCCTGAATAACTTTCGGCGGGAAGACGGTCGCTACCAGGCCCGGCAGCCTGATTTGAACGGTGCCATCTTCGATTGCCACATCAGTTGTTAAAAATCGCAGGGTTGTTTCCCTGAGCAGCAGCGTGGGTGGCTCATGTTCAGCGGTTGGTTTTTTGGTGAGGGCAACAGTGTCGCGACCCTTCAAGACATTTCCCTGTTCATCAACGATGTCGCCGTCGGCTGTCCAGAGGGCAGCCAACGCTTTGCCATCGCCGCGTTCAAGAGCCTGCATGTAGGCTGCCGCAGCGGCGTGAATTGCCGCTGTGTCGCTAGTAGTAGCGGCCGTAGCCGCCGGAGTTGATGGTTTTGCCGGCGGTTTTCCAGCCAGTGGTTTTGCGGCCTCGGCCACCTGTCCGCAAGCCGGCAGGGAAATGTTCCACGGTATCGCTGCGGCAAAACTCCAAACCACCGCACACTGCAGCAGCCTGCAAAGCCGATCAGACATTTCCGGCGGATTTAATTTTGAGGCATCGAGCATCTAGCACCCTTGAAGGAGAACTCTGTTGAGCTGTGTCAAAAAATCACTGGATACAACAAGCCTATGCATTGCAAATACAACGAGGCACGCTTAGAAGAGTCGGCAAATCGGTCCGCCAATCTTAGCAGGCGGGGCGGATTAGGGGAAAGGAATGGCTTGGTTTGGTAGGATAGATGGCCATGCCCGACCACATTGACACCCTTGCCGATCTTGTCCGCCGACCCAGCGTCAATCCGATGGGACGGGATGTGGCTGGCCCGGAATATCTGGAAGGGCGGGTGACAGACTATCTGGTGCAACGCTTTTCCAGCGAGGGCATCCCCTGGGCCAGACAGCCTGTGGCTCCCGGCCGCGATAACGTGGTCGCCCGGCTAGAGGCAACGCTGCCCAACTCTCCAACGATTCTCTGGGACGCCCATCAAGACACAGTTCCTGCCGATGGCATGACGATCGACCCCTTTTCGCCATTGGTGCGCAACGGTCGTCTCTACGGTCGTGGTGCTTGTGATGTGAAGGGGGGCATGGCAGCGATGCTTGTGGCCCTGTCGCGGTTGCGAGTGTCTGGCCGATCGCGAACCATGACGGTCATTTTTTCGGCGACTGTCAACGAAGAATTTGGTTTTTCGGGAGTCAAGACGCTCGCGCGACTTTGGACTCGAGCAGCAGCCCCGCTCGGGAGTCTGGCGGCACAAGAGCCATTCCACTCAGATACGAGAGCTCGCGGATTGCTCGGCTTGATCCACCCCGACGGCCTGCCTCCCGCTGCGGCAATCGTGGCAGAGCCGACGGATCTCAATATTGTCACAACGCATAAAGGAGCAGTGCGGTGGCGATTGCGCGTGCATGGCCGCGCGTGCCACAGCGCGTTTCCAGAACGTGGGGAGAATGCAATTTACGCTGCGGGCCGCGCGATTGGGGCCATTGAATCGCTGGCCCAAGAACTGCTCATGCGACACCCAGAGCACCCCTGCGGTCCGCCGACCTTAAGCCTCGGTACGATTCACGGAGGCATGGGTGTGAATCTTGTTCCCGATTTGGTTGTCCTAGAAATTGATCGCCGGGTTGTGCCGGGGGAATCGCCGCAGGCAGCCCGCCACGAAGTGATCGAGCGGATTGCCGCAGCAGTGGGAAACGCGCGGATGGAACACGACGAACCATTTTTAGAAAGCGAGGGCCTAGCTGAGCGGGGCTGTGGCAACGCGCACAGCTTGGGCAGCAACCTCGCTGAGCGACTGATCGCAGCAGCGACAGCCGAGGGCGTGATGCCTACGCGACTGGCTGCTCGCTACGGCACCAACGCCAGCGTGTTGGCATCGGCAGGCGTGCCTAGCCTCGTCTTTGGCCCCGGCTCCATTGCGCAGGCCCATACGGCCGATGAGTCAATCGATCTGGATCAGGTTGACCAAGCCGCTCGCATTCTCTGCCGACTGATTACAGCTGATGTCGGCAATTGACGGCAGTGGCGTTCTTTGAGAACACGCCGCTCCTCCTGCGGCTAGATATTGACTCACCGCTCAATCGGCGTCACTGGCACTCTAAACTGCCAGTCCCTTGAATAAACTGCGGAGCATTGGCCTCGCTATAGGTGCCGGAGGGCTGCGGTCTGCCATCCAACAAGAGCGTCGCAACACGCATCCGGCCGTTGAAGCGAAGGACGATCGCCGCACCGGCAGCCACCGACAAATCGGTCTGGGGCCCAAGGCTTTGGGCATTGCCGAGAATCAATCGCCCTTGGGTCACCTGCGTGGGGCCGGAGTAGCGATTCACGCCCGAGAGGATCCAATCACCGGTGCCGTTTTTAGTGAGTGCCAGCGAGGCCTCTTTTTTATCGTCATGGGGATCGCTGAGCGCAGCAGCCAGTTCGCCTGATCCGGTGCCGGAACCCTGCAGAACGATTGTCTTCATGAAGCCAAAGCCGGAAATCTCAAAGGGGCTTGTGAACGTGAGCATCCCGCTGCCGGATTGGTCGAGAGTCAGTATTTGCTTTTGTCCATTGAGGTCGAGGATGCGATCGGTTGTCTCGCCCTTGCCAGCGTAGATTAATGTGCAATCACCGCTCACATCGATCATGCCGTCCTCCAGCGTGGTCGGTGCGCCTAGGCTGCTTGTCGGCTTTGGTTTTTCGATGCTGTTAAAAGACGTGACGGCCAGCGTGCCGCCCTCAAGATAGGTCCGGCCGGAGTAGGAGTTGGCCCCCGTGAATTGCAGCACCCCTGCACCGCATTTGCGCAGGGTGATCGGGCCACCACAAGGCCCGGTCGAATCGCAAAAGTCTGTCGAGAGAGTCACAGAACCGCTGGCATGAGTGGTGTCGAGGCAGACCCACGAACCCCCCATTAGGCCATTGTTGATAGTGTCGGTGGTCAGATTGTGTAAGAGCACACCAACCTGCTCGCCGGTAAACTCATCCTTGCCGCCGACATTGAGTCGCAGCGTTGCCATGGCGTGCACAACAATATTGTGGGGAGTCCATTTCGCGGCATCGCCGTTGTAAAGTCCCACGGCTTTTTGAATCAGCAGCGTTCCTGGAAACAGCGTGGTCGGTCCAGCGTAGGTGCACGTACCGCCGAGCGTGACTGTCCCGCCGGGGATCATGCCCAGGTAGTTCCCAATTTTTCCCAGCATCGTAAAGCTGCCTGGTCCGCTAATGTCAGCGAGGATTCGGCAATCGCCGTAAAAATCCGCGACAGAATGCAGAGTGATCGGGCCCTCGCATGTGCTGTCGCAAAGCCGTCCCTGATTGATGATGACCGCATTAGAAATGCGAGCATGGGCGGCCAGCGTCCCGAAATCATTGAGCGTCACCGTTCCCGTGCCAAGACCGTTGTCTTTCATCACAAGGACCTTGCCGCCATTGATGATGGTTCCACCGCTGTAGGTGTTTGAATTCTCAAACTGCAGGATTCCAAAGTGGGCATCGTGCCCATTGATCCGGGCGGATTGTGGCTCACCATAACTGTTGAGGACGATGGCCCCACTTCCCGAAACTACACCCTTGAAGGCGATCAGGCTGTCCGGGTCACCGCTATTCACCGTTTGCACATGGAGGTCCGACGCGAGGACAACGGGCACATCGAGATTGAGTCGGCGGCGATTTTTGCCGATGCTGATCACCGGCGGAAAACCACTGAACGGATTTTTTCCAAACTCAATGCTGTTGCCGTTGAGCACCAACCCCTCACCGCCTTCTCCCAGAACCAGTCGGCAGACTGAAAAATATCCCTTGAGGTCGTTGCTGACTGAACACTTGGCAATCGTGCTAAAATCAAGAGCGTACAGGGACTGCTGGCCTGCGCTTGTGGAAGTTTCTGGCATCAGACCGCCGGACCAGTGTGCCGCATCGCTCCAGTTGCCTCCCCCAGGCCCGCTCCAAGCACACAGGCGAGGCTCGCCGGCGGTCACAACTGTGACCGTAAAGACTCGCGAGGAACCATCCGCAGCCCTGACGGTATAGTTTTGCGGCAGGGTGAAATCTCGGCTCGTGCCGGAGGTAGGAGTCGCCGTGGCCGAAGGCGACACTGTAAACGTTGGCGCCAGTGATTTTTGATCGCCTCCCTTCGGCAGAGAAACGCCGATGCTCGTTCCGGCGATGTCCGTAAGGGTCGCGCCCGGCACCGCGAACGACCAGATATTTTTTTCTGTATGGATGACCGCCTTGGGCGGCGGCTCGCTTTGAGGCGCTACGATCGCGGCAGCAATGTAGGGCTTGTCGTCTTTGAGTGTCAAAAATGGCGACTCAAGGACGACGGCGTTTTTCGTCTGCGGCAGCTTGGCAGCTTTGACAGGATCAATGTACTGAGCGAGGTCTCGCATGGCGATGCACCGGTATTTGTTGTCTTTCAAATACCGCATCATCACTTGAAAGGTCGCAGGCTCGAGGCTCACTCCGGGATGCTCCATGTCGGGCACGCCATGAAAGCAATAGACGACGACACGGCCCTGACAGGCCTGCTGTGCCTGCTTGATGAATGTCTCCAGAGTGGTCCCATCTTTGATCGTGAAAGACGGCACATCAAAAGGATTGTCGACCGTCGGGCGGTAGGGCCGCTCATAGCCCCCCCGGCCCCAGGAATAACCATGTTCGGCCAGTGCGGGATAAATGCTGGGGGCCGCTGCATAGACCGGCCAGCAAACGGTCGTTGGCTTCGGGCAACCGTGCGCGAGCAAGGCATTCTCCATTGCTAAAAAAGCCGACA
>QWQJ01000049.1 GCA_003670865.1 Planctomycetota bacterium
TAAATGCCGGGGAGTATTGGGCCGAAGGCGTGCAGGATTGGTACGACACCAACCGGACGATGGACCATGACCACAACCACATCCATACCCGCCATCAACTAAAAACCTACGACCCGGAATTGGCCGACTTGTGCAGCGAGGTTCTGGGCGACACTGAATGGCGATTTGTTTCACCCCGCACTCGTGCCGGCACAGGCCATCTTATAGGCTACGATCTGACCACATCGCCAACGGTTCAAAAGCTGGAGCATATCGATCTGGCTGCCCAAGATTACTACGACACTTACTGGCACGACTACTGGCAGCGACTGCACGAAAAGCACATCGCACATGCCTCTCCAAAGCCTTCGCAGTGACTGGTTGATCCTGATGGGTCCCGCCCTTAAGCAAGACCCTGATTGCTCACAGGACACCTCGTCTCGGTTTTATTTCCGGCGAATGCTGCGATCGGTGCCAGGCACAACGTCTAAATCAAGACCGTCGTCCTCTCCGCGTTCCAACCGCTCCCAAGCGATGCCGCCCATAGCCGCGTTATCCGTGCAGAGCGATGGTGGCGGTACAAAAACAGCCACACCACGAGCCTGCCCCAGTCGTTTTATTGATTCACGCAACAGTGTGTTGGCCGACACGCCTCCGCCAATGGCAAGAGACCCGCAGCCTGTCCGTATGAGTGCCAATTCTACTTTTGCAAGGATTGAATCGATGGCCGCCTGCTGGAAAGACGCCGCCAAATCGGCCCGTTGCTGCCCCACCGGAGGCGGCACATTCTCTGGCCCACCCGGTGGTCGCACCAGATAACGCAGCGCCGTCTTGAGGCCACTAAAGCTGAAGTCAATCCGATCTTGATCATTGGCCAGTGGCCGTGGCAGTCGGTGGGCCTTAGGATTTCCTCCGCGGGCCACGCGTTCGATGTGGGGCCCTCCGGGATAGCCTAGGCCCAGCAAGCTGGCGGCTTTATCAAAGGCCTCTCCGACAGCATCATCGATCGTGCCTCCCAATCGCTCCATCTCCAGTGGTGAACGTAGATAAAACAGCGATGTGTGCCCCCCGCTGGCCACAAGGCCGATGCAGGGATACTTCATCTTTTCGCCATGTGCCAACCGGCAGGCGTAGAGATGAGCGGCTATGTGATCGTAACCGATAATCGGTATGCCAAGGGTTGCCGCGATCCCCTTGGCGGCGGAAAGTCCTATGAGTAGCGAACCCACCAGCCCAGGTGTGACAGCCACCGCAACGGCCTCCACATCCGATCGCCCAATACCGGCGATCGACAGCGCCTCGTCAATCACTGGAATGATTCGTTCGACATGGGCTCGCGACGCCACCTCCGGCACAACTCCCCGCCACCGCGCGTGCAGTTCATCCTGACTGGCAACCACGCTTGAGAGCACAGCGCGGTCTCGCGTTATCACCGCCGCTGCGGTTTCGTCACAAGTTGTTTCAATCGCCAACAGGGGCACAACGCGGCTCCGGGACACTCTGGTTGGTCACGGCATTCTCAGCCGTGGGATCAGTAGTCGTACCACATGCCCAAGCCATACCGATTCTGATTGTAGAAAGTAAATTCATACTGGGGGTCGGAGCCGTAAAGATATTCAAATCCAATCCGCAACAGCTTCTCACTGCGACGGCCTCGCCAGGCCCAGCCGGTCTGCACGCAGATATTACCGCCCCAATTGAGTTCTTGTCGGGACATACCGTTGACTGCTAGGAATGGAGCGCCGAGAGGCCCTGTCGGCCTCGCCTGTATCAACTCCGTGCCTGCTTGAAACTCCCAAGGCTGAGAGCCCCCGGCATTGAAAAAGGCAAAGCCCGTTTCGCCGTAGACTCGCAGCCAATCGAAGAGGTAGTACGAATTTCCCCAGACAATGCAATCTCGTACGTAGTTGATGCGAGGAAATGTTGGATTCTTGATCAAAAATTCATCGCCGAGATGCGCGCTGTTGTGGTAGTAAGCGAGTTTGGTCTGCCAGCGACCTACGCCGTACACGATCGGCACTCCAAATCTAAAATCCGATGATCTCAAATCGCGATCATCCTGCGGATCAAGCCGCACAAAAGCAGCACCTTCGATTTGTACTTCCAGTCCTTGCGGATGCACAACGGAGTCGGTCCCGTAGCGAAGCAAAGAGACGCGACCGCCTAGGGTTGTATCCCAGAGCAGGCCCTCACGTACGGCAGGATTCGTCACGGCTGGATTGGTGTCGGAGTACACGCTCGAGCCGATGCGAGGTTCTTTGGGGCCTGCTAAGTAACTTGTGTATATGAGGTTATTGGGCAGCATCTGCCAGAACCACGGGCGAGCTGCCCAGAGGTCATCGAAGCACTCCGGGAAGCCACTGCCCGGCACCACGCAGTCGTCAGCGCAGGGTGGAGCCTCTTCATAGGGCATCTCCAATACAACAGGGCCGCGAGAATGCGTCGGCGGTAAGGTTCGGGACTGGGGCAGATTGGTCGACTCACCGTAAAGCGATTGGGGCGCATCAAAAATCGGCATCGGGATTTCCAAACTATTTACCGGCTCGGCGGATGCCCAGGCTGAGAGTGCCATAAAACTTACGCTTACGATCACCAAAAAGCGTCGCCAGCAGCCAACAAGGGCACTCAGACGGCCGTCTGTCGGAGAGTAGCGAGGGTTTGGTATCATGAAAAAATGACCGGCGAACGACCGGCCACACGATCCACAAAAAATAGAGTTGGCAATGGAAGCCAGCCATGACTGCGAGACTCTACCAATTCATAGAATCACCGCTAGAGACAGATCGGCATTGGGTCATGGCTTACGCCAGCCCTCCTGAATACCTACGAGAGGGTTTGTACCGGCTTAAGCATTGTTGGGCATTATTGGTAAAATAGTAGATTGGCTTCTTTCCCAAACACTGGCCCTTTCCCGATTTCCTTTTATGACCCATTCCCAGCCACTCTCCGAGAATGAACTTGCTCCTACCCATATCGCCAACGAGACTGCCACAGAGTCTGCAGAGGCGCATATCGATGGCATCTCCGTCATGCTGGGAAAAATACCCAGCGGACTCTTCGTTGTGACATGGCGTGAGGATTCGCACGATCGCGGCATGCTCGCTAGCTGGGTGATGCAGGCCGGCTTTGTGCCGCCACTGATTACGCTCGCCGTCGATCGCACTCGCAACCTCTTGGCCGCGATCCAACGCGGCACACCGTTTGTTGTCAATGTGCTGGGTGAGTCGCAACGATCTCTCTTGGCAAAGTTTGGTCGGCCGGCAGGCCCAGGAGACGATCCCTTTGCAGGCCTGACAATCACCCGCACACCCACTGGAATCGCTGCCATTGCCCAAACCACCGGTTGGCTGGAATGCCAGTGCGTCGGACAGACGAGCGTCGAGTCCGGGGATCATGCAGTCGTTCTGGCTAGAATCACCGCAGCTCAAGCGGGCTCTCAAGCGGGCCCTCTGGTACACCTACGCAGAAATGGGCTACGGTATTGAGCTCCATGTCTAGGCGGGGCTGAGGAAATCTTTTTTAAGCGTCTCTGTAGCCCTTGGTAGCCCTTGCCGTCTTCGAGTCTCTCTCCTCCACCTCACGGGAACTCTCTGATGTTGTTTCAAAACCGTTTCAGCTCCACCTCCCTGCCATTGGTCGCCTGTCTGCTGGCAACACTTGCGATCGGATGCGGCGAACAGAAAAAGCAATCTGCGTCAACTGCCACCTCAGGAATACGTCGCTTTATTTTTATCACCAACGGAGACGATCCCTTCTGGGATGCCTGCAATGCCGGCCTAATCGAAGGCGCTACGCAGCAGAATCTAGAGGCGAAAGGACTGCGGGTAGTGATGGAAAAAAACAACGGCACAGCCCAGGGACAGATTGAGAAGCTCCGTCAATTTGTCAGCCAATCCGATATTGCCGGCGTAGCCATCTCTGTGATTCAAGCCGAGAACGAAGCGATCGCTGAGGCGATGAAGACGCTCGCTACAAAGGGCGTGCATGTCATCACGGTCGACAGTGATGTCAACCGCGAGAAGTTTCGCGACGCCCGCAGATGGTACATCGGCACAGATAATATCACCGGTGGTCGATTGCTTGGTACAGCCGCCGCTAAGATCTTGCAGAGTCGCGGCAAAAAAACCGGTGGCTATGTGCAGTTTGCCGGCTTCACCGACAACGACAATGCCAGGGCCCGCATGAATGGGTTTAAGGATTCAATAGGTGAAGGCTACCATCAAATCGATCGCATGAGCGATGAAATGGATCTCTCCAAGGCCCGCGATAATGTTCGCACAGCACTGGTCAATCATCCTGACCTGACGGCACTTGTGGGCATATGGGCCTACAACGCTCCGGCGATTGCGGAGGTTGTTCGAGACCGAAAAGTGCGCGATCGCACCACGATCGTCACATTTGATGCGCAGGCGGCTGCCATTGAACAGATGAAAGACGGTGGAATCGACGCCATGGTGGTGCAGAACCCATTTGAGATGGGGAAACAGACAGTGCGACTTCTGGCGGCCATGCAGACAGGTGACACAAAGACCGTGCAGGAAATGTTTCCCGATGCCAGCAAGTCGGACAAGCCCGATGGCGATATTTATACGACTGGCTTAAGGCTGATCGTGCCAGATCCAACTGCCGACACCGATGATTCTCCCCTCAAGGCTGAGGATTTTACTGCAATATTTGGTGACACAATCGAGCTTTTGCCACTCTCCGAGTTTCGTCAGTGGCTGGCTACCTACGGTCTATCGAGTTCCTGACGGCCACTTTTGTCCAGCCAAGCACTTTTTTCGTCGCAGGAAGAGTCATCTATGCCCCATCCAGAAGCGTCGCCAAAAATTTCTTCGCTACTTCGTTCCAGCGAATGGGCACTCGTGTTGGCGATCCTCCTGGCCGTTATCGCTACAGCGGTTGCCGACGCCAACCATAGTTACTGGTTTGAGCCGTTTGAGAGCATTCGTGACATCGCCCGCAACACAGCCCTTCTGGGCATCTTTGCTCTTGGGGCAACGGTCGTGATCATCGCTGGTGGCATTGATCTTTCGGCTGGTTCGATGATTGCGCTTTCTGGAACTACCTGCGCGACCACCATGCTGGCGTTGGCCCCTCTGCAAATGATGGGAATGAAGCCCGTGGGGCCGCTCGTTGTGATAATTGCTTGCATTGCCAGCCTGCTGGTTGGATTTCTGGTTGGCACGCTCCACACCTGGCTAATCACATCGATTCGTCTGCCCCCCTTCATCGCCACCCTCGCCACGCTGGTGGGCCTGCGCAGCTTTGCCAGAGCGCTCTGCGAAAGCAGCACGGCTGCCCTTACTCCTACAAAAAGTGCGCTGATCAATGTCTCCGATCCACTCTTTAAGACCGTTCGAGAAAACGTGTCGATTCCGGTGGCCGTGTTTGGCGTACTGGCACTGATAACCTGGCTGATTCTGACGCGAACCGTTTTGGGCCGCCACATCCACGCCCTCGGCGGCAATGAGCCAGCGGCTCGCTTAGCCGGCATCCGCACCGATAACGTTCAGTGGTTTGCCTACTGCTTCGGCGCGATGACGGCGGCACTAGCCGGTCTTTTCTATGTGGCAAATGAGTCCGTCGCCGCTCCTGTCAATCAGGGCCGTGGGCATGAACTCAATGCGATTGCAGCGGCCGTTGTCGGCGGCTGTTCGCTGGCAGGCGGCGTCGGCACCGTGCCTGGCACGGTGCTTGGTGCGATCTTTTTGCGAGTTGTGATTGACGCCGTTTCAAAAATTATTAAAACCGGTGCCGATGTCTACGAAGGGCTGATTGTCGGCATTGTGGTTGTGATCGCCGTGACCTTTGCACAGATCGGCGAGATGGCTCAAGGAGGCCGGCGGCTTCTGCCCGGTGGGCTGGGCTTGTGCGCTATCCCGACGCTGGCAATTCTTTGTGGTGCAATCGCAACCATGACTGCTGGCGCCCGCGCAGGAATGATCGCTACTGGCGTGGCCGTTGCCTTTCTGAGTTTTGTGCGTCTCTGGGAATCCCGTCGCACGGCGTAAATATCTTCGGCTTCCGCTCTTCTACCAGTGACATCGCGAGCCTTCGTATGGATCACATCGACACGCCTCACGCCGTTGTCATGCAGGGCATCACCAAACGATTCCCTGGGGTTACGGCGCTTGAGAATGTCACCATCGAAGTAGAACGCGGCAAGCTGCACGCGATCTGTGGTGAAAATGGTGCGGGCAAGAGCACGCTGATGAAGATTCTCTCGGGCATTTATCCCCCCGACGAGGGACTTCTTTTGGTCAATGGCGTTGAGGTGCGTTTCACGGGCACCCGGCACGCTGAGCAAGCCGGCGTTGCCATCATCCATCAGGAACTCGCGCTCGTCGAAGATCTCTCGGTTGCCGCCAACGTTTTCTTAGGCCGGGAAAAACGCACTTCACTGGGGCTGCTCGATGAGCAGGCGATGACTGCCGAATGCGGCCGATTGCTTGTTTCACTCGAATGCCACGTCTCTCCACGAGCCAGAACCGGCAATTTACGAGTTGGTGACCAACAGTTAATTGAGATCGCTAAAGCGCTATCGCTCAACGCTTCTATCGTTGTCATGGATGAACCGACCAGCGCGCTTACGGAGAACGAATCAGTAAGACTCGAACGGACCATTTCTCGGCTTCTCGCGCACGGCACAACAATCCTCTACATCTCGCACAAAATGGACGAAGTGTTTCGGCTGGCCGATCGAATCACAGTGTTGCGTGACGGTCGCCACATAAAAACAGTTAATCGAATTGAGACCACACCAGGGGAGGTCACGGGCTGGATGGTTGGCCGTGAGATTGCCAGTCGCCAGTTTGATACGCCGCGAGTGAGGGGGCCGAAACTCCTAGAAATTAATAACCTTCGAGTCCCGTGGCCCGAGCACCCCCGCGGCTATCGACTTTCTGAGATTTCTCTTGATCTTCATGCTGGAGAAATTCTTGGCGTGGCTGGCCTGATGGGAGCAGGTCGGACAGAACTCTTGGAAACGATCTTTGGAGCGATCGAACCTACCTGGACAGGCACAATTCTTTTGCAGGGCAAACCGGTCCGATTTCGGCATCCCCGAGAAGCGTGCGCAGCGCATGTCGCCATGGTCACAGAAGACCGCAAGCGACTGGGGCTCTTTCCTGATTTGGATGTGGCCGGCAATGTGAGCCTCTGCAGTTTGACCGAAGCACTCCGCGGTGGTTTTTTAAGCCGCGCCCGCGAGGAATCACTCGTGGCCGCACCGCTTCGCGACACGGGCGTTAAAACGCCTGGGCCTCATGCATCGATCACGGCCCTCTCGGGAGGCAATCAACAGAAGTGCATCATCGGCCGCTGGTTACTGACAAAGCCTAGCCTGCTTCTGCTCGATGATCCGACCCGCGGCATCGATGTAGGGGCAAAGGCCGAACTCTACTCGCTGATTGATCGGCTCTGTCGCGATGGCTTGGGCGTGATTCTCACATCGAGCGAACTACCGGAACTTCTTGCCCTAGCTGACCGTATCATCGTTCTGTCTGAAGGCCGCTTGATAGCTGAATTTTCTCGTGCTCAAGCGACTGAACAGAAGATCATGGAAGCCGCGACCGGGTCGTAGCTCGGGAGGCGCATTTGAGTCGCCGTACAGTCTCGCAGTTCATGGCGAGCCCGGTCGCTCAAGGCCTGCAGCTTTTCAACCACGATTGCTCTGATGCCGTAGACCTTTACGGTTGGCCCCTTCGGGTAAATCGTCAAAGGTTCGAAGGGGAGAAGGTTGTATAAACTAGGCTTCAGTCGCGTTACCACGCCTCGCTGCTGAGCTTTGTGTAGAAAATTACGGGTTAGCGAGGCCGACCAGCCGGAATGCCTGACAGATTCTGCTGAGGAGGCTTTTTTCTTCTTTTAGGTGCCGACATAACGAGCGACGACGGCGCGGGCTTTGGCTTCCTCGCGTGTGCCGGCCACGATCGCCCGGCCATCGCCAAAAACTGATAACTGAATCCCTGGCTCAACCTCCACCCGCACCAGCCACGGATTTGCCATTACCTGGCCCACGCTAGCGAGCCTCGATGCCA